>CAVEFW010000198.1:0-2904 GCA_963615035.1 Phocaeicola dorei | reverse complement strand
ACCAACAACTATGCCAACAATGGCCAGCACAACCACAACAACACCCACAACAGCTAATTTATAGGGAGGGTTTTTTTGTTCCTGTGCACCGAAAGGAATATCTTCTTTCATTTGCGAGCCTCGACTTTCATTTTTGCCCATACAACTAAAAAACTAAAAAAGCGCGATTTTTATTTGCGATTTTTTGTTTTCTAAAAAATGCATGGACAGCATAAGAGTTGAAGTCGGAAAATAAATAGAAGAACTATCCCCTGAATGCCAGATGGTTTAGATTCAGATTGCATATAGATTAGAGTTAAATTACAGAACTTTTAGATTTGAAATGCATGCAAATTGCATTCAAATTACAAGCGAATTACAAATGAAAAGGTAAAAGAGAGCATGATGGCAACACTTATGGCAGCGACTGCGTGCGATTGCGCACGATTGCATGCGAACACGGGCGAATGTGCGCGATAGCATCACTCATGGCGGTGAGATCCTGCGAATTCACACAATTTCGTGTGAATGTGCACGATTGCATCACTCATGACGGCAAGAGCCTGCGAATTCGCATGACCACGTGCGAACACGTGCGAATGCGTACGATTGCGTGCGCAAATTTCTGTAAATTTCTGCTTGTATTTGGCGCACGTTAAATGATTTTTAGTGAGTGTTAGTGTTTGTATTCGTGTTTGAACTTGAGTTTGAGCTCGTATTGGTGTTTGTTGTGCTAGTGCCTTTTTCAGCAGCCACAGTTTGTTCTGTGATGCTCAAGTTGCTCAGCTGAAGCGTAGTGCCAAGCCATTTTTTTTGAATGATGTCAATAACGCCATTTTCAGTCATGTTTTTAAGAGTTGAGCGAATGCTGGTTTGCAATGTGGTGTTGGAGCCCAGAGCAGCCGCGCGATAGCCAGTTGGAGCTGTGACCATAGACGTAACATATGCAGTTATGCCAGCCGAGTGAGCTGCATACATTCCCACCACAGCATCTGCCACAGCAAAACTTGTGGTGCCATTCGCTAAATTTTGAAACGACGAGGCCAAATCGTTTGTGCTCACAAGACGCGAAGATCCAAATTGATTTGATATCGTCCAAGCGCTGACAGAGGAAGCTTGAGCGCTGAAATTGCTTGTGTCGGTAGTTTTTGGAGTGGCAGCACTCGAAGATGTGCTGAAAAGCGCTATGCCTGTTTGCATGTAATTATCTGACACCCATATGCTAGATTTTGGATTGGTTGTGGAATCCATGCCCAACACCAAGTCTACCTGTTTGTTTTCCAAGGCTGCCTCTCCGTCTGTCTTCACATCCAAAAGCTCGAGCTTTAAACCCAACTCATCGGCAATAGATGCAGCTAGATCAACATCAATTCCTATGATATTTGTTGACTGACCAGCCATAGGTGGGTTGCTGGCATTTACACCCACCGTGAGTGTTCCCGATTTAACTAGCGCTGTGTCTGCGATAGATGCCCCTTTCGGAGAAGGTTTATAGTCATTCGACGAACACGAACACAAAAAAATTGCAACTGAGATGCTCATGAGCGCAAGTGTTGCAACTGTTAAAAACTTCTTTGAAAATGTGGGTTTGTTGGTGCTTCGATCCATAATTTTTTAAACCGTCCAATCTTGTGTATCTTTTTTATTCATCAAATGATTTTTTACTTGGTATTGCTAGCACTTTATCACATGCATTTTTACTCACTCTTTACATTTTAACAGAAAAATCGGTATATTTTTTCATCTGTTCATTTGTAAATCGCATTCCAAATATTTTGAATATAGCAAAAAACTGAAAGACATCTGTTTTAGTTTCAGCACAGACCCTCCTAGTTTTATTTAAAAAACGTGACATCAAATTTCGGAAACTTGTGTGGATAATGCCAACATGCACAAACATAAAAAGCTCCATGCATGACAAGAAAAAAAGAAAGTTGAGGTGAGAATATGAAATGCACATAAAAAGCACCATGACAAGCACAATAAGAAAAGAAGCGCAAAATTTAGTTCAGAGTCAATGCGTGAAAAAGACTGCACGCGCACTAAAGGTGGCAAAGGCAAGTTTAGTTGAAACAACATATCCAACGCGCTGTGTTATATGTGACGCGCCATCAAGCCTTTTGTGTGAAAAGTGTTTGCATTTGCTTCCATACGTCGACATAAATTGGTCTTGCAAAAAATGTGGTGGTTTGTGGGGATATTATGAGTGCACGGAATGTAACCCGTTAACGCTATCGAAATTAGGCTTAGAGAATTTGCCCTATGATGATTTCATAAGTGCCTTGCATTCTAGTGCAATATCTAGACGCATAGTTAGTGCATATAAAGACCAGGGCGAGCGCAGGCTTGCAAGCGTGATTGCCAATATCATGTCTTTTTACATATCCGCAGAGGTTGCGCAAAACATAGACGCCATAACATATATTCCTGCAAGGCGAGAAGCCACAAGGCGAAGAGGTTATGATCACATGCAACTAGTTGCACATAGTTTAAGCCAGATTTTAGGCATCCGCGTGAGCACAACACTTTCGCGACCGCGCGGGCTAGACCAAAGAGGGCTTAGCAGACTGGAGCGCATAAAGAACACTCACGATCTGTTTTCAACGCACGTGCAAGCTTGTGTGAGCGGAGCCAAGTTGTTGTTGATCGACGATGTGGCTACAACAGGATCGACAATCATATCGGCTGCAAGTGCGCTTAAACGATCTGGGGCAAGTGTTGTGTATGTGAGAACCTTCGCAAGAGGATGATTGTGTGCAGACAATTTTTCAAGTAATTCGTGCAGACAATATTATTTCAAGTAATAACTGCTAGGCATTGATGCATTCAGGCAACCATATATAGACGATTACACGCACCGCATACACAACTAAAAAAGCACTCGTAAAACACACATAAATAGGTGTTGTGCAAAGTTTAAACTTA
>CAVEFW010000197.1:0-2196 GCA_963615035.1 Phocaeicola dorei | reverse complement strand
GTGGCGCGGGCGCAGTGGGCACTGGCGGCGCGGCTGGCAATGGCGGTACAGACATGACGTTGGACGAAGCACTCGCCGAGTTGCGCGCGCGATCTTTGCAAGTGCCAGGAGGCACGTGTGGTTTTTGGGGCACGTGTGGTGCTGCCACAAGTGCTGGTCAGTGGTGGTCTATCGTGAGCGGTTCTACTCCCATGAAACGCGAGAGTTGGGCACAAGTGCAACGACTCACCTCACGCATCTTGGGCAGACTTGCAGACTTGGGAGGTCCGCGCTGTTGCAAGCGCACAGGCTTTAGTGCCATCTTGGAAAGTGTTGATTTCGCACGCGAGGTGAGTGGTATTGAAATGGAAGTGCCTGATAAAGTAGTGTGCGCATTCTATGAGAGAAATGCGGAATGCTTGAAGGAAAGCTGCCCATTTTTTCCGAATGTCTGATCTGTGAGAGAAACGCTGAATGTCTGAAGTCTGTTCGTTTCCCAAATGTTTGATCTATAGGAGAAACACGGAAGGTCTGAAAACTGCCCGTTTCCCACGAATGTCTGAAGCACTTGTTAAATCTTGCGAATTTTTCTTGCCTTTTGCCCTCATGAATTAAAATAACGCAATTAAAATTGCGCACCTGAGAAATAACCTAAGAAACATTCCGAGAAACGCTCTAAGGAATGCCGAAGATAAATGGCGCGCAAGGTTTCAGACTAAATTCAGATTCAAAGGAGAGGCAGATGAGCTTACCAAAGCCAAACATCAATATGAAAGCAGACGGGCTTTACACCCAAGATTTAGGCGAAGTGTTGCCCAGAACGGCACAGGTGCGCGATGGTCATTTGTTTATAGGCGGCGTGGATATGGTGAAACTCGCGCACGATGAGGGCACGGCGCTCTATGTATACGACGAGGAAGACATTCGAGCTCGCATGAGTGCATATCTTGATGCGTTTGCGAAATATTACCCGAAGGGTGCCTATGTGGCTTATGCGTCTAAGGCTTTTCAGAACAAAGAAATCTGCAGAATTGCACATGAGCTTGGCATGTCGCTTGATGTTTCAGGCGGGGGAGAGTTGGCTTGTGCGCTGGCGGCTGGTTTTCCGCCAGAGCGCGTGGTGGTGCACGGCAACAATAAAACTCCACAAGAGCTTGAAGAAGCCATCAGCGAAGGTGTGGGCACTATCGTGTTAGACAGCCGCATAGAGCTCGATCGCGTGAGTAAGATTGCAGGCAGCGCAGGCAAAGTGCAAGATGTGTATATGCGCATAACGCCTGGGGTCGAGGCAGACACGCATGAATACATTCGCACGGGGTGCGAAGATTCCAAATTTGGTTTCACGATGAAAGAAGATTTCGCATTCAACTGTGTGCGCGATGTGCTCGACACGCCAAATGTGCGCTTGACCGGCTTTCATTGCCACATCGGAAGCCAGATATTCGCGCTGCATTCGTTCAAGGAAGCGGTGGATGTGATGATAGATTTCATTGCACGCGTGAAACAAGAATACAACTATGAGATTGAAGAGCTCGATTTAGGTGGTGGGCTTGGCATTGCTTACACCAAAGAAGATGCGCCTTCAAGCATCGAAGATTTTGTGAAGATGACGTGTGAAGCGGTGTGCGAGGCGTGCGAACGCATGGGTGTGAAGTTGCCTATTTTAGGCGTGGAGCCAGGCCGCAGCATAGTGGCTGTGCCAGGGGTAACGCTTTACACCGTGGGCATCTTGAAAACGTTGCCTGGCATTCGCAACATGGCGGCCGTGGATGGCGGCATGAGCGACAACGTGCGCCCAGCGCTCTATGGAAGCGACTATGAAGCAATCGTGGCAAATCGCGCAGATGAGCCGCGCACAAAGGTGATGACGCTTGTGGGCAAGCATTGCGAAAGTGGCGATTACGTGCTGGCAGACGGCAGCATGCAACCGCCCGCGCTTGGCGATATTGTGTGCATGTTTGGCACGGGCGCATATTGTTCTACAATGGCAAGCAATTACAACGGTCAACCGAAGCCAGCAGTGGTGTTTGTGCGCGATGGAGTGGCGCGAGTGGTCACGCGCCGTGAAACGTATGAAGATATGATGGTGCGCGATATTTAGAATGTTTGTTTGAATTTGTGTCCGTGCGCGAGCTGGTCGGGTCTTATATTTTGTTTGTCTGTTCACGCTAGTTGGATTTTTATGTTTATAAATATGCCTGCGCCATTTCATGGGGG
>CAVEFW010000196.1:0-8646 GCA_963615035.1 Phocaeicola dorei | reverse complement strand
GCTTAAAACGTTTAGGGCAATCATGGCTGTAGTAATTTTGCTAGCAAAGTGTATTTTGCCCATCAATATTCGTGATGAAAAAACGATGAACAAAACAGCGGATGCGATGTCTAGGATGTGTTCAAGCGCATATAAAACGAGCGCTTGAGCATCGCCTTGACCTGCTTGTTTTAGGCTCCATTGAAAACTCGTTAAGCCGAAAAATTCAAGAGCGTTTATGATTGAGAGAACGATTACACCTGTGGCCACAACCAAAGAGATGATGGCGTATACACGCAAAGCCAAGCGCACACGCCCAGTTTCCGGGTCGACAAATGGGCTTATGGTGGCTTGGGTTTCGCTCATGTGCGCTCCTTGTGAGTTGCTTGGTGCTATTTTACTTCATCGCGCATATGGGGAAAGAGCAGCACATCGCGAATGGTTGGACTGTCTGTCAAAAGCATGACCAAGCGATCTATGCCCATGCCCACACCGCCCGCTGGTGGCAAGCCATATTCAAGCGCACGGATGTAATCGGCATCAAAACCCATGGCTTCATCGTCGCCCGCATCTTTAGCTTCAAGTTGTGCGCGGAAACGCTGCGCTTGATCAACAGGGTCGTTCAGCTCGCTAAATGCATTTGCATATTCATGTCCGCAGATGAATAGCTCAAAGCGCTTCGTGAAATTGGGGTCTTCTGGGTCTTTTTTCGCTAGAGGAGATATTTCAACAGGGTGTTGAATAACGAATGTAGGCTGAATTAACTTTTCTTCTGCAACTGCTTCAAAGATTTCAGAGATAAGCTTGCCGGGCCCCCATTCACTTTGTGCGCTGCCACCATTTTTTTCTAAGATTTCAACGAGTTCCTCTCTTGTGCGATTGAAAGAAACATCAACGCCCGCACCTTCGCTTGCAAGTTCACACATGCTGGCCACACGCCAAGTGCCGCCCAAGTTAATCTTATTGCCTTGATATTCAATCTCTAGCGTGCCACACGCGGCAAGTGCTGCTGCTTGGATGGCTCCCTTTGTGAGTTGCATCATGCCATCCACATCGCTAAACGCTTGATATGCCTCTATCGTTGTGAATTCTGGGTTATGGAAAGGATCCATGCCTTCGTTTCTGAACTGCCTGCCTATTTCATATACGCGCTCAAAACCGCCGACCAGCAAGCGCTTCAGCGGCAACTCTGTGGCTATGCGCAAATAATATTCTCTGTCGAGCGCGTTGAAGTGCGTCGTGAAAGGCTTCGCATTAGCACCCCCCATGATGCTGTGCAAAAAGGGCGTTTCAACTTCGTAAAAATCGAGGTCATCCATATATCTGCGAATGGCACTAACGATTTTAGATCGCTTCACAAAAGTGTCTTTTACATGCGGGTTCACAATTAAATCGACGTATCGCTGACGATAACGAAGCTCTTTGTCTTGCAAGCCGTGGAATTTTTCTGGAAGCGGGCGCAAACTTTTGCTCAGAAGTTCAAAGGTTTGCACGGCAACAGAGAGCTGACCGCGGCGTGTGCGCATGATTGTGCCAGTGCACCCGACCCAATCGCCCACATCTAAGTCTTTCATCTCAAGAAACGCCGCCTCGCCGAGCGTGTTTATGCGGCAGAAAAGTTGAATTGTGCCTGTTGTGTCGCGCAGTTCAAAGAAACAAATTTTCCCTTGCGCCCTGCGTGCCATGAGCCTGCCAGCAACTCTCACTTCGTCTTCTGTTGTGCTGCCATTTTCTAAGTTCTCATAAGACTTTTCTAAGTCGATTACGTGGTGTGTGTAATCGAATGCCTGGCCATATGGGTTTTTACCTGCTGCGATGAGTGCCTCTCGCTTGTTTTTCCTGACAGCGATGGGGTCGTCTTCTATTTCGTTTTGCGCTGTGGTGTTGTTTTGCTGCGCTGCCTCGCTTTGCGCTGCTGGCGCATTTTTTGCGTTGTCGTTTTGTGCTGCTGGCGCATTTTTTGCGGTCGCGCTGTGTGTGTTTTCATCTATTGCGTTCATGTCTTCTGAGTTATTAGTCATCTTTTTAACCCTCTATATCATTTTCTTACATCAGCTTTTTACTAACTTTATTAGTTTTATTGTTGCTTTAGGTTTTATTTTAGTTTTTTACAACATAAAAAATCGCACCGCAAGTCAGATAACTTTTGTCAAGTCAGATAACTCTTGGCGCGATGTTTTGCGTATGTGCACCCCTGCGTTTCACAATCTGTGCGATTGAACAAAACTTTTGCACGCATATCACGTGCGCAAATTCTGTGCGAAAGTATCATTCAGAAATTCTATTCTCACACATTCTTTACACGTGCAAACAAAAAGTGCGTGGCGCCTGCGGCTTAGCGTTTTACGCGAAGCACAGACAAGTGAATTTTTCTGCCAGTGGGGCCTGTAGTGTCTACCTCATCGCCTTTCTTCAAGCCCAAAAGAGCGGCACCAACAGGAGATTCGTTTGAGATTTTGCCTTCCGATGGGTTGGATTCAGCGGCACCCACAATAGTGAATTCGCGCTCTTTTCCATTCATCTCAACAAACACAGTGCTGCCGATATTCACCTTGGTGGAGCGCTTTTGTTCCACAACCGTGGCTTCAGACAAGATGTGATTTATCTCTGCAATGCGAGCCTCGATCATGCCTTGCTCGTTTTTCGCATCGTCATATTCTGAATTTTCGGAAATATCACCGAATTCACGAGCCACGCGAATGCGCTCGCCCACTTCGTCGCGCTTGTCGTGCTCTAAGTAATGGAGCTCTTCCTCAAGTTTCGCTTTGCCCTCGGGCGTTAAAATGTAATCTGAATCGTTAGCCATTTTACCTTCCTATTCTTTGTTGGTTGATGATTAGTTTAAGCAGACTTACTCTGATTTACTCTGATTTTTTCACGACGCGCACAACGCGCTTTTTGGGCGCGTCTGTGTTTGTGGCGCTGGCACTGGTGGCGGTTGTGCTGGGCTGGGCGTTGCCAGATGCGGCACCGCTAGATGCGGCATTACTACCCGCACTTTGAGCGGCACCTTGTTCGCTTGCATTAGACGTGGGCAACTCTTGTGCTGAAACTGTAATTTCATCTGCGTCGTCTGTGCTATAGCCCCTTTGCGCGCCGCTTTCAACTTCCACTTCCACCTGCGCATCTGCTGTTTCATTTTCTTCAGCCGCGGCTTCTTTGGCAGCCTTTTTCTTTTTGCCTGCACCCATGCCATCTCGCAAGTTTTTTGTGGCTTTACCCACGGCAGAGCCAAGCTTAGGCAAATTTTTTGGCCCAAAAATAATAAGCACGACAATCAAGATGATGACTAATTCCATGCCTTTAGGAAACATACAACCTCCAAATGTTATCTTATAAAACGTTGTCTTTAAAGATTTTATATTACGCTTTTTAACTAAATTTCATCGCGTAAGGTTACCACAAAACACCCAAACTCAGAAAAATTGAATGTGCAGAAAAAATGCAAACTTCATATTTTTTTGTTTTGTGTTTTTCTCAGAAAACTTGTAAAGTTCAACCTATGAAAGAAAAGAAGTTAGACAACCAAACTCTTGATGCTCAAAGCTACGAACCGTTTGCGCCACACACATCCAAAATGTCGCGCGCGCATTATTGGGCTGTGGCTATCGGCCTTCAGAAAGTCGACGGCTTAGAGGTTTCCGATTACACAAAAAACACAGCCGAAAACTATATAGAAAATGCGGTGCCGCTGGATAGCGTGGGCAAGCAGATTCGCGAATATCACGCAAACAACTTGCACGCTGAAACCGCTCAAGCAGATTTGGTCAGTTTTCGGATTGCTGAAGTGTTATCTAGATGCACGTTTAGTTACTCACCTGAAATCTTGTCTAAAATCCACGCTCACCTATTTCAAGATTTGAACCCAGAAATTTATCATCCGGGCGAATTTAAGACTGAACGCATGATCAAACAAGAAGAAATCTTAAACGGCGACAGCGTGCTCTATGCAGACCCGATGACATACACAATGTCTCTAA
Source organism: Phocaeicola dorei (assembly GCA_963615035.1). Classification (GTDB taxonomy): domain Bacteria; phylum Actinomycetota; class Coriobacteriia; order Coriobacteriales; family Eggerthellaceae; genus CAVEFW01. Next base: position 4,687 of record CAVEFW010000196.1, on the reverse strand, counting down.
ACGCCGCGTTCAACAAAGAAGCCGCAAAGGCATACACCACTTTTGACACCGAAGAAATGAAGGATTTTTGCCACACGATCGCGTTTTTGTGGCAGGTGCACCCGTTTTATGAAGGCAACACGCGCACACTGGCCGTGTTTTCGGAGGTGTATCTAAATTACCTAGGGTTTTCCGCGACGAATGAGCCGTTTGAGAAACATTCCGCCTATTACAGAGATGCGCTGGTGAGAAGCACGTATCGAAACGCACAGGCCAAAATTTTCCCCGATGAAAGTTTTTTGGTTGCCTTCTATGAAAATTTGCTATCGCTTGCAAACAACAAATTGGACCGCGAAAAACTTATCTGCACAGAACTTTTTGAAAACCCAAGCCTTTTGAGAAACGTGAACCCGCGCGAGGCGTTTATCAAGTAGGCGCAAATTTTTAATTAAAGAAGAGTAGTTAAAGAGGATTTTTAAATCGCATTTCACTTAAACAATTAGCCGTGAGTGCTTGAGCGATGAAGATGTTCCCTGCCATCTTTGAGTGTTTTATTGTAAAATGCGTGTGGAAAAGAATTAAAGATTGCGTGCGTTTAAGGCTGGAAAGTTTGAAATAAATTTAGGCACGTTGGTTAGGCACATTAGGCTTGCCCACCTTTTGATAACTGGAAAAAGAGGCGGGTGACAACAAGAAAAGGAGATGAATATCATGCAGAATAAAACTATGCGTCGCGTAGGCGGCTGGTGTGTGGCTTTGGGCATAATCACGCTAAGCGTTGGTGTGTGCGTTGGAATAGGAAGCATCGTGGCGGGCGGCGACTTGTTGAAAAACGCCTAGGTAACGCTGGTTTGCGCGGAGTTTTTGCGGCTGGTTTTACGGAATTTTTCGCGGAAATTTCGATGGCTGAACCCGCGCATATGCAGATAATTAGTTGTGCAGATAACTAGCTGTTTTTACCAAGCGTGCGCAGTGCATCTTTTGTTTCTTGGAGTTGCTCTATCCAATCTTTTGCCTTGAAATCCACGGGACGAAATTCAGGGTCTCTCGAATCGGCATCTGGCATGTCGGTTTCTATCAACAGCTGATCTTTGGGTATTGCTTTTATATATTCTCGCCCGCGTTTTGTTTGCAACATTTTTTTCCCGACCGAAAATGAACAACCCAACTTGATTGCACTTTGAAGTTGCGAAGATGACCCGCTGAACCAATGAAAGATGCACTGACATGTGTCGGTTACACCTGTGGCGTGCAAAAGCCCCAGCATTTCCTCATATGCACGCACGCAATGCAAGCTGATTGTTTTTTCTCCCATCTGTGCACACGCTTGAAAGATGGCTTGCAAGGAAGACAGTTGCGCTTCGTCGAATTTTTCAAAGCGCGGCGAAAAATCGAGCCCCACCTCGCCTATGAAAGACACGTGCGCCAAGATTTCTAGAAACAAGTTAAGCTCTGCTGTGGCTTGCGTAGACCACCAAGGGTGCAAACCTAGGGCCAAGTTGATGTTTGAGTGGTCGTGGAAAATTGGCTCGAGCGTTAGAAACTCTTGAGGGGTTACGGTGCAACAGAGCGCGCCTACATTTTGCGCGAGCGCATCTTTTGCGATTTTTTCGGGATCTTTCGTGAAACCAAGATGACAATGAGAATCGAAGAGTTTCGTTTCAGTTGATGTGTCGCTGCGCTTGATGTAGTGTGGAATGAAACTTTGCGTCTGTTGTTGTGTTTGGTCTTTTTTCTGATTTTTTGACTGCTCAGTTTGTATTCGATAGTCGGACGAATCCAACTTATCCTCCTTTACGCACTGGATATTGATTAGGGCTTACGTGTGCACGTTTGCATTTTCAGGGCTTGCATTTTCACGACCCGCCCTGCGGGTCTTTGTGCAATTTCTGCGGGCACTGACTGCACGCACTGTGCGCATCTGCCTAAATTGCGCTATATGTTAGCGAAAAAAATAAATAAGTCAAAGGAGCACGACTGCGCCTGTTTAATTATGCATTGATTAAAAATTTTCGGTTGAAAATTTTGTTGTGGATAAATGTTTGCGTTCATTTAATTGTGTTGCGAAAAAAAATCACGCTAGGGCAAAGATGCGCTCGAACATTTCATTTCCACAAAGCCAGCCTTTAAGTGTGGGAGTATACGCGCCATTTTTTAATTCTGTAAGCCCGAGATTGCACAAATCATCGAATGTTCGTTGAGCATTCGGCAAAAGCGTGTCGTTTGCTTGTTTTACACTTTCAACGCTTACTCCCCTGCTCATTCGCATTGCAAGCATGAAATCTTCCGCCATCATTTCACTTGGGCATAAATCATCTGTCACAACGCCATCTTTTAAGCGCATGCGGCGCGTTTTGTTTTGCGTCATTGTGGCTGCAGAAGTTCCGAGCCCCAAATATGGCAAGCCGCTCCAATATGTGATATTGTGTTTGCACTCAAAGCCAGGCTTTGCATAGTTTGAAACTTCATAGCGCACATAACCTGCGCCCTCAAGCATATCTGCCGCTATCTGCATCTGTTCTGCCTGCGCATCTTCGTCTATCGGCAACATTTTTTTTCGACGAATGAGACGCGCGAACTTTGTTTTACGCTCGATTGTCAGAGGATAGACGCTAATATGAGGAATGTTTAGGTCTATAGCTTGGCTAAGCGAGTCGTGAAAACTTGTGTTTGTCTGACCAGGCACACCACACATTAAATCGATGTTTATGTTTTCAAACCTTTCCTTTATGTGAGAAATTGCAAGCTTTGCTTGCTCGGATGTGTGTGCGCGACCAAGCATTGCTAGCACATCACTATCAAAAGATTGCACACCTAAGCTTATCCTATTTACGCCGAGCGCAAAAACATCGCGCACAAGCTCTTGAGTAACACTTTCGGGGTTCGCCTCAATTGTGCACTCGCAATCTGGTAAATCAAGAGAGACACCCAGCGCATAGAGCAAGGATGTGAGGCGCGATGTGCCTATGTATGTGGGCGTGCCACCGCCGATGTATACTGTTTTAATCTCGGTCAACTCGCCCTGCTTGCATTTTTCTCGAATTTGGCAGACGAGTTGTTCAATATATTCGTCGATCTCTTTTTTATCGCGCTTAATTTCATAGGACTCAAAATCGCAATATGCACATTTCTTTACACAGAAAGGAATGTGAAGATATAGTGCTTTATATGGGTCGTGCGGCATTGCGCCTCCTTTATTGCTGGTATGGGTTGTTATGTTTTGCTTGTTGCTTCTTCGGTGAGCGCCTTTGAGCCTTGTTTTTTCTTAGGCTCGCAGTTTTTTTAGTTTTGCGCGCTTTCCTGTCTTTGTGCGCTGCCCTGTTTGCTTTGTTCGCTTTCCTGTTCGCGGGTTTTTAAGTATTCGGTCAACTCGTCGAACACATCGCAAAAATCTTGCAAGGTCTCACACTCGTTAAATTTCGCGCGTGCAACGCGTGCTCCAGGCAATCCTTGCACATACCACGCCGCGTGTTTTCTCATGCGCACCATGCGTTTTTCATCGCGGCAAGCCAAAAGTTTCGCATGTCTTCGCGCCATTTCTATGCGCTGCGCGAAAGTGGGAGCGTTGAATTCATTGTGTGCGACATGGCTTTGGCTGGCATCGTTAGTTTCGCTGCGCTGTGATTCTGGGTTGTTGCCAGTTTCAGCGCACTGCGATTCTTGATGCCCTATTTGTTCTAGATATGAGCGCACGCTCTCAAACACCCACGGGTTTCCGCGGGCAGCGCGACCTATCATCACGCTAGCACAACCTGTTTCTTGCAACATGCGCGCAGCATCAGCGCCACAAGAAATGTCTCCATTGCCTATAACTGGAATGTTCACCGCACTCACAACACGCGCGATGCAACCCAGATCGGATTTCCCTGAATACATCTGCTTTGCATATCTTCCATGCACGCACACACATGCCGCCCCTGCATCTTCCATGCGTTTGGCAAACTGTGGTGCCGTTTCATGGCCCTCAAAAAAACCTCTGCGAAATTTTACGGTTATGGGGTGACTCGTTGCACGCACAACAGAAGCCACAATTTTTTGGGCAAGACCATCATCTAGCATGAGCGCACAGCCATCGCCCTTACCAGCAATTTTTCTGGCAGGACAACCCATATTTATATCAATTAGTGCCAGGTTTTCGCCCAGTTCATCTTCGATATATGCAGCTTGTGCGGCCATGACATCTGGCTCATGGCCAAATATCTGCACGGCCACCCCACATTTGCGCTTTTCACCTGGTGCCAAATCGAGCAGATGGCGCGTTTTTTCGTTTGCAAAAGAAAGCGCTTTTGTAGAAACCATCTCTGTATAGGTGAGCTGTGCTCCCGCCTGAATGCAAAGCTGGCGCATAGCAACGTCGCTCACGCCAGCCATTGGGGCCAGAAACACTTTGTTGTTGAATAAATCTTGCATAACATCTGGGCTGTTTTAGTCATCCACTTTCAAGATAGCCATAAACGCTTCTTGCGGCACTTCCACATTTCCTATGGCTTTCATGCGCTTTTTGCCTGCCTTTTGCTTTTCCAAGAGCTTGCGTTTTCGCGAAATGTCGCCGCCATAACATTTCGCCAACACGTCTTTTCGCTTCGCGCGCACAGTTTGTCTGGCCAAAACACGCCCGCCCACCGCTGCTTGGATAGGCACTTCAAAGAGTTGTCGCGGGATGATCTCTTTTAGCTTTTCACACATCACACGGCCCGTTGCATAGGCT
>CAVEFW010000195.1:0-5743 GCA_963615035.1 Phocaeicola dorei | reverse complement strand
ACCCTAGATATTTGCAAGCAACACAATTTCAACGTGATAAATATGCCGCAAAATGTGGGGATTGGTGGCGGTGTGCAAACAGGGCACAAATATGCTTTGCGCCGCGGCTATGACATAGACATTCAATACGACGGAGATGGGCAACACAACGCAGAATATATAGAAAAATTGGTGAGAGAGGTTGAATCTGGGTCAGATTTGGTGATCGGGTCTCGCTTTTTACAGCAAACACAGGGCTTTCAGTCCACCTTGATGCGCCGAGTTGGCATTACGTGGCTATCTTTCGTTTTGCGCGTCGTGACAGGCAAGCGCATAACAGACCCGACCAGTGGCTTTCGCGCATGTGGAAAAAGAGCAATGAAGTTGTTTGCGCGTGATTACCCACAAGACTACCCCGAGCCAGACTCAATTGCTCGTGCTTTGCGCTCTGGGCTTTGTGTAGGCGAAGTTTCTGTGGAAATGAACGAACGGGCGGGTGGTGTTTCTTCCATTCGGGGGCTTTCCACCGTGTATTACATGATTAAAGTAACGCTTGCAGTGATAATAAGCGGTTGCATCAGGAGAAAATAACATGAACGTTGTTTTGCGTGTTTTACTAATAGTTTGTTGTTTGCTTTTATTTGTGTTCGTTGTTGGAAACGTGTCAAGAAGAAAACTTTTGCTGCGTTATTCACTGCTTTGGTTGGCGCTGGCACTCATCGTTTTAATTCTGTCTGTTTTTCCAGACTTGGTTATTGGCCTATCCGAGGTGACTGGTTTTATAACTCCGTCAAACTTTGTTTTTGCGCTGTCTTTGTTTTTTTTGTTGGCAATCGCCATCTCTCAAACCGTGGCGCTGAGTTCGCAATCTAAAAAAATTGTTAACTTGTCTCAGGAATTGGCACTCGCAATAAAAGATGCTGAAGAGCGCGAAGGGCGCGATAGAGTGCGCGGTGGGGAAGGGAATGGGCAGGCGGCTGGTGCATCAGAGCTTTCAGCCGCGCAGGTTGCGGCAGCCGCATCAGCAGATGTTTCTGTCGCGCAGGTCGCGTCAAGTGCGTCATCTTCGCCAGACGCACAAGATGCGCCAGCCGCGCCGCCATATTCCATGCCGTCTGAAAGCAGCGATGCCGCGAAAAACTAAACTTGGAAAACTAGGCTTTAGAAACTAAAGTTTTGCGCACCTATAAACAAGAGCGCCAATAAGTATAAACGTCTGCAAGCACGCGCACCTATCCTAACGTGTGCTTAGCTTAACACGCACCTAACTCAGCGCATAAAACGCGATGTCTTCCCCGCTCCAACCATGATATGCAATCAGCGTGTCGTATTCATGACTAGACAGCGTGTAGTGGTGTTGACCTGGTGCTGAAATGCCGCTGAAGCCCGAGTTATATAGCCTCTTTACTGGTTGCGCCCCATCAACACCATCAGTTGAAATAAATGAAACCCCCTCATAGCTCCAGCCTTCCCCGCTATAAGAGCCTATTCCAACTAGAAATGCAATTTCTTCTGTGCTCGTTGTGTATAGGTGGCCCAAAACTGGGTTGTATAGCCTATAAACAGGTTTGCCGATGTTGTATGAACGCCAACCCACGCCCTCTTGTATCCAATCATAATTTACAAGCATCTCGTATTCCTGATAGTTCGTGGTAAACAAATGCTCGGAAGTTATGTGGTTATACAAACGATAAACGGTTGTTTCTTTCACTGTCGGTGTGGTTGATTTTTGCGCAATCAACTCTCTTTCTTTGCCTCGAAGGCTTTGATATACGTGCACAATGTATTCACTTAGTTCATAGTTGTGTCTAGACATATCTATGTTGCACACCCAAGATTTATCACCTTGTTTTTCTGCGTTATACCAAACTAAGTCGTCTTGACCATTTTTTAGCGTCCACACAGGCACTTCAACATTTGACGCAACGCTTTTCTCTCCGCTGTTATATGTGATGGTTACCCTGATGGAATTGTTGTCTGCTTCTGCTATTGAAACGTTTGGCTGAATGTTGTTGCCGTCGTTCCAGTTGTTGTATTGTTCATCACTAAGCCCGCCACTTATAAGCGACGCAGCATTTCTGCCTTCGTTTTTGCCATTGTTTACATAATGGCGAACATATAAGATGTATGACTTGTCAAACGCATCGCGCAAATCGGCATAATTTCGCAGATAGATTTTTGGATTAAACTCTGCGGAGCCCTGGCGCATTTCATTTATGCCATTCGATAGAAAATGGTTGTAATAGGCCGTTAAGTCGTCTCCGAAAGCGTTGCGCAAATCTGAATAGTTGTTTTTGTAATATGTAACGTCAAATGTGGGTGCCGCAACTCGGCCTTCCCTCATGCCGTAAGTTTTGAAATGATAGATGGCTTGGTTTTCGTCATATCCAAACGCAGCCACCACATCGGGATTGTTTGCAAGGTAATAGTTGCTGTTGAATATCGTGTCAAACGCATCTGCTGGCAACGTATATTTTCGCGTTTGATAATCTATGTCGATGTCGACCCTGCCATCTATGCCATCCACATCTCCTGAGCTGGAGCATTGCCACAAGTGGTAATCTCCAGAATATGTGCAAGTGGAATTCCATTGTGCTATCCACATATCCCAGCTATCGAAACACGGGTCTGTCAAATAGTTGGTGCGCCAAGAAAGGTTGGAATAGATGCCAGGCGTATATCCTGCTGCCGATATGGCGTTGCAAAAAGTTTTGCTCATGTCTGCCAAAAGTTGGCTGCTTTCCTCGTTTGCCAAATCGCTTTCTTCGAGGTCGTAATATACGGGATATTGCGGGCTGTGCCCTTGCAAAAGCCGCGTTACGTGGTTTGCCTCGCTTTGTGCTTCCCCTGTGCTGTGTGCGTAAGAATAGATGTAAACACCATAGGGAATGCCCAAACGCTCGCACTCAGACACATTGCGATGCCAGTAACTGTCGTCTTGCGATTCGTCGTCGTTGCCCCAACCGCAGCGAATGATGGCGAATTGCACGCCCGCATTTCTCGCGCGCTCCCAATCTATTTCGCCTTGCCATTGGCTAACGTCTACGCCGCGCGGATATGATTCGTTGCCTTCAAAATCTGACCATGTGTCACTCAACGTGTTTTCTGGCGTGGAAGCCTCTGCAAGGTTTGACGTTTGGTTTTGGCTATTTGTTGCATCAGAGTTTGTGTTCCAGATGCGCACGCCGTTTACATAGCGCCAGCTGTTCGGACAGTCGGGCTGGGGCGATGTTTGGCTGGTTGTTTCGTTGTTTGTTGCGTTGTTGTTGTCGTTGTCGTGAGTGCCGTTTTCGGTGTTTGAAGCGGAAGCGTTTTGGTTTTCGGTGTTAGCTTCGGGGGTGTTGATGTGAGTGTTGTTTGTGGCGGTTGCGTAAGCCAGAGAAGGCGCGGGACACATCGATGTTGCTAGCACCATTGCGCAAAAACATAGAAATGCTTTTTTGAATGTTTGCTTTACTTGGTGTGCCGCTTTGGTTTTCAGGCTTATAGATGCTAGGTCGTTTTGATGCGCTGCTTTGCAACCTGAGTTTTGAAGTGTTGAGTTTTTCATGTTTCTCCTAGTTTTGTTGTGTTTTGCGTGCTTGCGCGTTTGGGCATGTGGCTGTTATGTTACTCTTTTTTGTGCCACGTGAACCGCGGCAATTCCACCTGTACAATTTTTCCACGAAATGTTTGAGAAACCTGCGTTTTTCATGAGCAAGGCCAGCCCTGCTTGATCGGGAAAAGCCTCAATCGATTTGCTTAAATAGACAAAGCCATCACGCTTGTGTGTGATGACGCCACCCCAAAATGGAATCATGTGTTGCAAGTAAAAGTGGTAAAGCCCCCGCCAAATGCGATTTGGGGGAGTGCTGAACTCAAGACACACCAACTTGCCACCAGGGCGCAACACGCGATAAATTTCACTTAGCGCATCTTCGCGCTTAGGCATGTTGCGAATGCCATATGCCATGGTCACAACGTCGAACGATTCATCTGAAAAGGGCATGTTTTGCGCATCTACTACTTCAAAATCTATCGGAGTGTCGCCCGCAGTGCCTGTCGTATAGTGTGCGCGTGCAACATCTAACATCTCAGGCACAAGATCGGTGCACAAAATGTGTTTCGGGTGTTTTGTTTTAGCGATTGCAAACGATACATCTCCAGTGCCGCCTGCAACATCTAAAACCTCAGCCTCTGGGTTGGCGTCAATTTCTTTCATCATGGTGCGAAGCCAGCGCTTGTATGCGCCAAAGCTGCTTATGGCGTTGAAGCGCTCATATTTTTTTGCGATGGACGCGAAAATTTCTTTTACGCGTGCGCTCGATATGTCTGCGGGCGCGGCTTTTCCTGTGGCTGTGTCTATAGATGCGGGGGCGTGTGTTTTCTCGTGTGTGTTTTGTTTGTCTGTCTTCATCTTATTATTTTTTGCTCTCTAGGTTTGCTAGTAAGGTTTATCTAGGTCTGAATGGGCAACAGCGTCGCTCGTGAGCGGGAAAAACTTGTTTTGTTTGTAACGATCGAGCGCCACCAAGGCAATCATCGCAGCGTTGTCTGTGCATGCGCTGAGTGGCGGCATGTTCAAGTGCACGCCCAACTTCCCACACATCTTTTCATATTCTTCACGCAGTGTGGGGTTTGCTGCCACTCCACCGCCCAAACAAAACTCATGCACGCCTGTGTTTTCTAGTGCGCGTTTTGCTTTCTTTACTTGCACATCAACAACTGCGGCTGTGAAGCTGGCGCAAATGTCTGGAATATTCAGATTGCGGCCAGCAGCGCGTTCGTTATTGATATACGTTACAACAGCCGTTTTAAGCCCGCTTAGGCTAAAGCGATAATCGCCCGAATGAAGCATTGCACGCGGAAAATCGATGGCGTCTGGCTTGCCCTTTGCAGCCATTTTGCTGATGATGGGGCCTCCTGGATAGCCTAGCCCCAGCGCTTTTGCCACTTTGTCGAAGGCCTCACCCACGGCATCATCGATTGTATAACCCAAAGTTTCATAGTCCCCCCAGTCGCGCATGTGCACCAACAGCGTGTTTCCGCCGCTCACAAGGCTAACAATGGCTGGAGGCGTGAAGTTGGGGTTGTCTATCTTGTTTGCGTATAGGTGGCCTTCCAAGTGATTTACGCCGATGTATGGCTTGTTGGCACCCCAGGCGGCACCTTTTGCGAAAGCCACGCCCACAACAAGTGCACCCAAAAGACCTGGAGTATATGTGGCGCTATAGGCACTTATGTCTTGCCAAGATATTTGGTTTGGGGGGTCGGCGTGCGAGTTTGCCTTGCTTTCTTGATTGGTCGCGTGTTCGCTTTTTTGTTGCGCGATTGGTGGCTTGCGCTGTGATGTTGCAACTCCCAGAGATTCATTAGCCTGATCGAAGCATTCCTCACACACGCCACAAATGGCTTCTATGTGTTTTCTGCTTGCAATTTCTGGCACAACCCCGCCAAATCGCGCGTGGAAATCTATTTGAGATGCCACAACGCTGGACAAAACGTTGCCGTGGCCATCCACTATAGAAGCTGCCGTTTCATCGCAGCTAGATTCTATCGCAAAGATGAGGGGATAATTTATCTTTGCGGGTGCGGTTTGCTTTGTGGTTTCGCATGTAAGTGCTTGTGAGGTTTTTGTTTCCGAACAATCAGCTTTTACCACAGCCGCATTTGAATAGTCAATCTTTTCAAACTTCATTCCCCCTGCACCATGTTTTTTCGGGGAAAGCAAGCTGGAAATATTTACTTGCATAACTTTTGCATCTTCGCCATCAGAGTAATATCG
>CAVEFW010000194.1:0-3174 GCA_963615035.1 Phocaeicola dorei | reverse complement strand
CGCCCTTGACTGTGACAACTTAAGAAATTTGGCAGCGCCTATGCAGGCATCCGCTGGCAGAAGTTATTTTGAAACCAGCCCGCTATTTAAGGAACTTCGCGAAAATGGCATGATTGACGCAGTCGTGGATAACGCTGAGCGCGTAACGCGCGATTTGAACACCCATGTGCCTAAACACTATACTGGCGCGGTGACTTACTTCAAGCCTAAAAACACGCCGGCTGCTGCCACGGGGGACGTTTTGAAATATTGGGAAGAGATGGCGAAAAAACAAGCTGGCAACTATGAGAATTACTGCGACATGGATAATCTTGAAGTCGTTTTAGTCCCCAGAGAACACGATGAAATGATGGAGAGCGATTCGCTCGACATCATCGTTCCAAAGATCTACGAAGTTTTGCGCGCTTAAAGGGTTACATGCTTAAAGGTTGCACGTGCGTAAAAGTTATGCGCTTAAAAGTCGCGCAAGCGCAAAGGTTGTGTACGCGTAAAAAGTTGCACGTGCGTAAAAGACGCGCACGTGAAAGCAGCACGTGTAAAAGTTGCACACGCTTAATTGAAGCGCACCTATTTCCCTTTTGCGAACAATTTACCCAAGACTAGCGCGTCATAGGTATAATGAAATAAAATTTATCAAACACCCTTAATGAAAAAAGAGTAATAAAGTGTCATTTTCTCTAGATGTAAAAGAAGAACTTGCGCGTGTGAGCCCTGAGTGTTCGCATTGCAACCGCGCATTGATGGCGGCATATGTGCGCGTGGCTGGCGCGTTGCACATGCAAGGCGTTGGCGCGTTTAGTTTGGAAGTGTCAAGCGACATAGCGCTGGTGGCACGCCTGCTCACGCAAATTTTGCACGATGAATATCGCTTGCAAACAGAAATCACGATGCGGCGAAGTGTTTTACACAAAAACATAAACTATCTCATAGATGTGCCCGCGCAGATAGCCCTTATAGAGATGTTAAAAGATTTAGGTTTCCTTGACGCGTCTGCAACTGCTGCAAACTCTGCATCTGCTGCGCACACAGCATCTGCCACTTCCACTGCGCCTGCTGCAAGCACTGCATCGGCCACTTCCACTGCGCCTGCTGCAAGCACTTCATCTGCCACTCCCACAGCATCTGCACCCACACCATCCGCTCCCACATCATCTGCGCCACAGAATTTTTCTGTCATATTTTCAGACAACATCTCGCCTCATTTGGTGGCGAAGGCGTGCTGTGCTAAAGCGTATGTGCGAGGTGTTTTCTTGGCGTCGGGTTTTGTGTCCGACCCAAAATCGAACGCCCATTTTGAAATAACGTTTGAAAATGAATCACTTGCACGAAATATAGCGCAAATTCTGAAAAACAATCAAATTCCTGGCCGTGTTAAGCCACGTCGCGGCATGCATGTGCTTTACTTAAAGAGTGGTGCGCACATTGTGAATTTTTTGTCGTTTTCTGGCGCACACACATCTGCGCTTAAATATGAAGAGGCGCGTGTGATGAAAAGTGTTCGCAGCGGTGTGAACAGACAAATCAACGCAGAGCTGGCAAACCAAAAACGCGCTGCTGTGGCGGCAGTAGACCAAGTGTTTGCTGCGCGTGCTGTTGTTCGCCACTATGGCGCTGGCAAACTCACTCCCGCTCTGCAAGAATTCATTCGCCTGCGAATAAAATATCCAAATGCAAGTTTAAAAGAATTGGGTGAGCACGCCAATCCGCCTCTTTCAAAGTCGGCTGTGGCACATCGCGTGCGACGCATGATGCAGCTTGCACAAAACATTAAGGATTAGTTCAGAGGCTGCGTTATACTTACAAACCTAAAAGACACATTTTTATAAGACGCATTTGCGCTCTCGGGAATGCATAGATTTTTAGTTAAAGGAGAAATTTATGACTATCAAAGTTGGAATTAGTGGTTTCGGCAGAATTGGCAGGCTGGTGTTTCGTGCGATGGCCACACACCCAAACATCGATGTTGTGGCGGCAAACGATCTAACTAAGATGGAATCGATGGCACACCTCATGCGCTATGATTCGGTTCACGGGCGTTTTTGTGACAACGTGGAAATAGTGGAAGACGGCTTTGTTGCAGACGGCCACAAAGTGATTGCCCTCACAGAAAGAGACCCTAAAAAGCTGCCTTGGCGCGAGTTGGGCGTAGATGTGGTCGTGGAATCGACTGGCATCTTCCGCGATCGCGAAAAGGCGCAATGGCACAGAGATGCTGGGGCAGACAAGGTGGTCATCACGGCTCCTGCAAAAGGCGAAGACATCACGGTTGTCATGGGTGTAAACGACGAAAAATATAACAAAGACGAACACAACATCATCTCAAACGCTTCATGCACGACAAATTGTTTGGCTCCCGTTGCAAAAGTTTTGCTTGAGAAATTTGGAATCAAACGAGGCATGATGAATACCATTCATGCATACACAAACGACCAAAAAATCCTAGACTTGCCACACAACGACCTTCGTCGTGCCCGTGCTGCCGCCGTAAACATCATTCCCACTACCACAGGGGCTGCGCGTGCTGTGTCGCTTGTGTTGCCGCAGCTTTCGGGCAAGTTAGACGGGTTTGCCACGCGTGTGCCCGTAACAGACGGGTCGATGGTAGATCTAACTTGCGAGCTTGAGTGCGATGTTACAGCTGAAGAAATTAACGCTGCCATGAAAGAGGCTGCAGACACCTATCTAAATGGCATTTTGGAATATACTGAAGATCCGATTGTTTCTTCAGATGTCATCCACAACTCCGCTTCCTCTGTGTTCGACGGCGGTCTTACTCAGGTGCTGGGCAAAAAAGGCAACTTGGTTAAATGTGTTTCTTGGTATGACAACGAATGGGGATATTCAAATCGCGTGGCAGATTTGGTGGATATGCTCTATAAATAGGGTTTCTGCGCGCGCGTTTTGAAGAGAAACATCAAGACTTGCAAAGAGAGGCGTTAAGTTATAAACGCGGAGTGCAACATCAAGATGCACGGTGCACGAACAGTATGTGGCGAAAGAATGATGCATGGCGCATGAACAACGCGCGCTGCAGGGACGCTGCAGGGAATTTTATAAAATCTGGTAAGGAAAAATATGGCAGAAATTAAAACTATCGATGATTTGTTAAAAGAGCAAGCGGGCGGTGCGCGTGTGATTGTGCGCGTCGATTTCAATGTGCCCCTAGATGATGGC
>CAVEFW010000193.1:9038-11949 GCA_963615035.1 Phocaeicola dorei | reverse complement strand
CAAATATAGAGGCACTTCGCAATATAATTGTGAATGCAGTGGATAATCCGGAGAGTCTGTGAGGGTGTCTATAAAGGGCAGGCGTTTATGTAAGCGTGAAGCCATAACCGAGAAATTCAATAATAACAGCAACGACGACGATAAAAATTGAAGTTAAAAGAGAACTAAAAGCGATTATAAAAAATTTACAAGCGTGAGAGGAAAAAGAGAAGATGAAAACGTATAACCCGCATGAAATTGAACCACGCTGGCAGAAAGTGTGGCAGGAAACTGGTTTATATGAGGTGTCTAACAACAGTGTGCTCAAAGGCGCGAACGGCGCACAAAAAAAATACATCCTCGAGATGTTTCCCTATCCATCGGGCGACATGCACATGGGGCACGCGAGAAATTACACGATAGGCGATGTGATCGCGCGTTACTATAAAATGCGCGGATACAACGTTTTGCACCCCATGGGCTGGGATGCATTCGGGCTTCCTGCTGAAAACGCTGCGATAAAAAGGCATTCGCACCCCGCTATCTGGACCTATGAAAACATCGAAACACAGCGTAAAAGTTTCAAGCGCATGGGATATTCCTATGACTGGAACAGAAGCGTGGTGGCGTGTGACCCCGAATATTACAGGTGGGGGCAATGGATGTTTTTGCAATTCTGGAAGCGCGGGCTGGTGGAGCGCAGAAACAATCCAGTAAATTGGTGCCCTGGGTGTGAAACGGTGCTCGCCAATGAACAGGTGATAGAGGGCAAGTGTTGGCGCTGCGATGCGGAAATAGAGAAAAAACCGCTCACGCAGTGGTATTTAAAGATTACAGATTATGCGCAAGAGTTGCTGGATGACTTGTATAAGCTTGATGGCTGGCCAGAGCGAGTAAAGCAACAGCAAGCAAATTGGATAGGGCGATCTGAGGGCGCGCAAGTAACTTTTACACTCTGCGATGCTCAGGGAAATGCCCCCGAAAACCCCACAGAAGATGACATGATTACTGTTTTTACCACGCGTGCGGACACGCTTTTTGGCTGCAGTTTTTTCTTGCTTGCGCCAGAGAGCACCATTTTGCAAAATCTCGTGCGCGGAAGCGAATACGAAAAAGATGTCATGCGCATCGTCGAAGATGCTCACAAAGTGAGCGCGGTAGATCGCATGCAGGGCAACAAAGAAAAGCACGGTGCGTTCACAGGCAGATATGTGATAAATCCGATAAACGGCGAGAAAGTGCCTGTGTGGGTGGCGGATTATATCGTGGCTGATTATGGCACGGGTGCCGTGATGGCGGTGCCTTGCGGAGATCAGCGCGACTTTGAATTCGCGAAGAAATATGATTTGCCTATCGTTCCTATCATTTGCACTGAAGATGACCCGCTCTATGAACAACTGCACGACGAAAAAAACAGACGTGTAACAAGCGTGAGTTGGGATTGTGCACTTGAGGCAGAAGGTTATCTGGTGCAAAGTGGCAAATATACGGGCATGCGTGGTGGTAAACATTCGCCAGCCGAAGCAGCTATCGTGGCCGATTTGGAAGCTATGGGGCGTGGCAAGCGCACGGTGGAATTCAGGTTGCGCGATTGGCTCATTTCAAGGCAACGTTATTGGGGCAACCCCATTCCCGCCATCCACTGTGACACATGCGGTGTGGTGCCCGTGCCTGAAGAAGACTTGCCTGTGCGTTTGCCTGAAGACATAAACCTTGCGTCGGGGGAAACTCTTGCAACGCATAAAGAATTTGTGAGTTGCACATGCCCTGTGTGCGGTGCGCCAGCGCGTCGCGAGACAGACACGATGGATACGTTCACGTGCAGTTCGTGGTATTACATGCGCTTTACCGACCCTGCGTGCAACACAGCCCCCTTTAGCAAAGAGGTTGTAAATTCGTGGATGCCAGTGGATCAATATATCGGTGGCATCGAACACGCCATTCTTCATTTGCTCTATAGTCGTTTTTTCACGAAAGTGTTGCGCGACATGGGCATGCTTAACTTCGATGAACCATTCACCAATTTGCTCTGTCAAGGCATGGTGTTGGATGGTGCTGGCGAGGTGATGAGCAAGAGTAAGGGCAACGTGGTGTCTCCCGAAGCGATGATTGAGCGCTATGGTGCGGATGCGTGCCGTGCGTATATTTTGTTCATGGCACCGCCCGACAAGGAACTTTTGTGGAATGAAGATGGCTTGGCAGGCATGCATAAATTCTTGAATCGCGCATGGCGCGTGGTGTTCGATTTGGCAGGGCTTGCAGGAGAAAACACGCTCTATCAGGGAAAGACCGCAGATGAAGATGCTGCCAGCAAGGTTGCAAAAACGCTCAATCGCGAACGTCATCGCGTTGTTGAAAAAGTGCAAGCAGATTTTGAGCGCAACAATTTCAACACGGCAATATCTGCCATCATGGAGTTGTGCAACGCGGCAAACGATTTTGTGCGTGTGTTAAGCCCAAGCGCACGTGCGACGGGCAAACTTCATGACCTGGCTATCGACGTTGCACAAACTATAGTGAAGTTGCTCGCTCCCATTACGCCGCATTTTTCAGAGGAGCTGTGGCAAGGCGTGCTTGAGCAAAAACAGAGCGTGCACATAAGCGCGTGGCCAGATTTTGACTCCAGTCAAGCTTGCGCAGATGAAGTGGAGTTGGCAGTGCAAGTGTGCGGGCGCGTGCGTGCGCATATTACAGTTGCCACAGACGCAGACGAGGGCGTAATAAAGGAAGCTGCGCGTGCGGCAGTGTTCTCGCATATCGAGGGCAAAAATGTAATCAAAGAGATTGTGGTGCCTGGGCGTTTGGTGAATATCGTGGCTAAGTAGTTGTTTCATGTGCACCTTGTGCACCTTGCGTGCGTGTTAAGCGCGTTATTTTCACAGGCGTGCAATTGTTTTAGTTGTTTTACGCGTGTTTTTGAGCAGGCGAGCGA
>CAVEFW010000193.1:0-8485 GCA_963615035.1 Phocaeicola dorei | reverse complement strand
CACATCACAGACGCAGGCAACCTAGGTGCCATCATTCGCAGTGCCGATGCCGTGGGAGCGTCTGGCGTTGTTATCCCCAACAAACGATCTGCGCAGGTGAATGCTTCCACCTATAAAACGAGCGCAGGCGCGGTTATGCATATGCCTGTGGCGCAGGTGGCAAACATAGCAAACGCCATAAAAGCACTCAAAGACGCGGGTTTTTGGGTGGCGGGTGCCAGCGAACAAAAAAGCAGTGTGATATGGAGCGCAAACTTGCAAGGAAAGATTGCACTTGTGTTCGGTAACGAAGAAAAAGGCATCTCTCGTTTGGTGCAACGCGAATGTGACTTTTTTGTGTCGCTTCCCATGAAAGGAGAAGTGGCAAGCCTTAACGTGGCGCAGGCGTCGAGCGTGTGCATGTATGAATGGCTTCGTCAAAATGAAAGCAACTAGGCGTGCGTCTTGCGTGGATATGGCGCGTCTCGCGCGTATACGACGCGGACATGGCGCGGATATGACGCGTGTCTCGCGCGCATGTGTTAAACTTGCACGCTATGAATAAAGCGTTAAATACGTGATAAACAATGACGCGAGAGGATTTCTATGGCAGATGCCAGCACAAAAGATATAAAAGATATGAAAGATAATAAAACGCACGTGGGTGCGGGTGCGATGAAGAGCGAAACAAGCGAAAAAACTAAAGATGCCAACGTGCATGCTGATGAGAAAACAGAAGCGATGGCAGGGGCGCAAGCAGGCGAAAAACCTAATAGCAACACGCAGAATGCGCTCGCGGGCAAGTTTCACACATTCAAAAAAGCAACAGCCGCGCGCGAATGGTTCATCTTATCTTCGCTCGTATCAAGAGACTTCAAACTGAAATATCGCAGAAGTGTGTTGGGCGTGGTGTGGTCTATCCTAAACCCTCTGCTCATGATGTGTGTGCTCACCGCCGTGTTTTCATACATGTTTAAATTCAACATAGAAAATTTCCCGCTCTATCTCATCTTGGGCACCACACTCTTCAACTTCATGAGCGATGCCACCACCTCTGCCATGAATTCAATCTTAGACAGTGCGCCTCTCATAAAAAAAATACGCATAAATAAAATTATCTTCCCGCTCGAAAAAGTGACATTTGCGCTCTTGAATTTTGTGATATCGCTCATCGCGGTGGCGATAGTTATCTGCTATTTCCGCATAATCCCCACTATTAACATCGTGTTTGTGCCGCTTCTGCTCATCTATCTATTTATGTTCAGTTTAGGCATAGGTCTTTTGCTCGCGGCAGGTGCCGTGTTCTTCCGCGATTTCTTGCATCTGTGGGGCGTGCTCGTGACCGCGTGGACATACGCCACACCGCTTTTTTACCCCGTGGATATGCTGGAGCCTTGGATGATTCAGATAATGAATTTCAACCCCATGTATTACTACGTAAATTATTTTCGCGAATGCTTGCTCTATGGCACTATGCCCTCGCTCACCGAAAACGCAATTTGCCTTGGTTGTGGCGTGGTGTTTTTGCTTCTGGGCTTGCTTGTGTTCAAAAAGCAACAAAATAAATTCATCCTATATGTATAAATATGTTGAGATACGCAGAGATATGTGCAATTCCACCTGAAAACCGACTACAAAACCATCCACAGAGCCGCGCGAAAAGCCCCTACAAAGCCGTCCGAGAAGCCAACCACAAAGTCACGCACAGGCCACCTGAAAAGCCATCCGCAAAGCTGCCCGAAAAGCCCCCACAAACCCGAGCGAAAGACTATATGCTATGCACATCATAAATTATATGAAAGGCGCACAACATGCCTGAGATAGTAAATACAAGCACACTGAATTACACAGCCCCCGAAGATCCAAACGACAATCGCGAAGTGGTGGTGGATGTGAAAGATGTCACCATGTCTTTCAACATGGCGAGTGAAAACCTAGGCAGTTTGAAAGAATATTTCATCAAACTTGCAAAGCGCGAGTTGTTCTTCGAGGAATTTACCGCACTCGATAAAGTGTCGTTTCAAGTGCGTCGCGGCGATGTGTTCGGCATCATGGGCACCAACGGCAGCGGTAAGAGCACGCTTCTCAAAATCATGGCAGGCGTGCTTGAGCCCACAAGCGGCACGTGTAAAGTTCATGGCAACATCGCGCCTCTCATTGAACTGGGCGCAGGATTTGACACCGAACTTTCTGCGCGTGAGAACATATATCTCAACGGTGCGCTTTTGGGCTATTCGCATGCGTTCATCGACGAACATTTTGACGACATCGTCGAATTTGCGGAAGTGAAGAAATTCTTAGATATGCCGATGAAGAATTATTCAAGTGGCATGGTCAGCCGCATTGCATTTGCCATCGCCACCGTCATTGTCCCTGAAATTTTACTCGTCGATGAAGTGCTTTCGGTGGGAGATTTGATGTTTCAGCGAAAGTGCGAGCGCAGAATCACCGAGCTCATCGAAAAGCACGGGGTAACGGTGCTCATAGTCTCTCATAGCGACGGGCAAATTGCGCGTTTGTGCAACAAGGCGGTGTGGCTTGAGAAAGGACACGTGCGATGTCTTGGCCCTGCAAGCGATATAAGCAGCATCTACAACATGTTGGGAGGCAGAACTGGCAGTGCGAAATCTGAAGCGAAAATTTTTAGCGTCATGACAAACGCGATGGAGCGTCCTGAGCCCGAAAACATCGTGAGCATAGATTGTTCCCCCGTGGCAAAGGGTGGCGTGGAACTCGTGCGCCGCGGCTGGGGAGATAATTTTGATACCGTTATCTTGATAGACCCTTCCACTCATTTTTCAGGTGTGCTTGCCGCACCGCTTTCGGCACTTATGGGGGCACCTGTGATGGCATACAATATGGAAGACCCTGCACTCGAGACGCAATATTTCTTATCTAGTGTTGCTCCCGCGCATGTAGTAGCATTTTATCTAAATGAAAATCCTATACCCGAAAAAATTATAAACAAAAGGCTTTTATGGAATCCTGAAGTTACACAGATACACAGCATATTTCCCCTAAAGGCAGTTGACAACATTTATTCATATGGCAAAAATTTTGAGAAATGGAACAAAGTGGTCACAGTTATTGATTTGGCGGATAACGCATTAGCACTTGCCGTGGCGACTCAGGCAGCACGTGCAAAAAGCCCCATTGTTTCAGGGCTTATGGATATAACAGACCTGACACAGCAATATGCTGAGTTTTTTGTTAATGAAGGCTTCGATGAGGTAAACATTTGTGGTCCTTCGTTTCCGCGAGAAAATATCCACTTCTTCGAGGAAGCAGGTCTAAAGGTAAATTTGGTTGCACGAGCAAGCGGTTGCGATAACAATAATTATTCAGAAGTTTTAAGTGCTTATTCAAGCGATGCAACATGTGAGTCCCCGTGTGCACTTCCGCCAATAAAAGAAATCTTGCTAGATTCCTATTCGCCCAGTGCATGGTATAACTTGCTTCCCGCTCCTGCATATTTGGCGCACACAGATGGTGCATTAGCTTTGCAAGACACCACAAACCTAGATTCCATGGTGGAAACAATAAAGTTCTGCGAACAAGTTGCCAAGCGCAATGAGGAATGCAAGGTTATCCATTTGGCATCTGCTAGTGGTCTTACTGAGCGAGATGTGAAGTTGGCAGCAAGCGCAATGAAGCAATAAACAATGAAGCAATAAATTTTCGTGCGCCTCGCCGATAAAAGGTTGAAGTTGCAAATCAACACCGCCGATTAAGACAAATTAATCAACAGATGAAAACTGTGCTCTTTTTTCGTTATCTGCACACTTTTTTAACTCTGTGATTATAATAACAGTCTTTATGGTTATTTTATCCAAACACATTGATGCATGTAATATTGACATATAACAATGTGTAAAAGCAAACAGATAAGGCGTGCAAGGCAGGCGAGGCAAGCCAAGCCATGCAAACTAAGGCAAGCATGCCAAGGCGTGCAAGGTAAACAAGCAGCATAGGCGAGGCATGAGAGGTAAGGCGTGCCTTACAAAACAAGCAAAACAAGCAAGCCAAGCCACGCAAGGCAACCCAGGCGCACCTTGCAAAACAACAACGAAACAAGAAAGGACGACATGTCGATTATAGAAGATGTTTTATCGTTGCGTGAATCCACGTTGAAATCGGTGAAAGCAGCGCAAAACACAAGCAGTTTGGAGGATGTGCGTGTGCACGTTTTAGGAAAAACAGGCACGCTCACAGGATATCTGCGCAACATGGGCAAAGTTGCCAAAGAAGATCGCGCATCCGTTGGTAAAACAGTAAACGAGGTGAGGAATGCCGTGGAAGCCGCGCTCGAAGAGCGACGCGCAGCACTTGCCGCAGCAGAGTTGCAGGCGTCCATCAGCGCAAATGCTGTTGACATAACGCTTCCAGGACGCGCCCAGCAACTGGGCACAAGACATCTGATAAACGCTATTACAGATGAAATTGTAGATGTGTTTTTGGGTCTTGGCTATTCTGTAAAAACAGGGCCTGAAGTTGAAACAGATTGGTATAACTTCACAGCACTAAATGCGCCAGCAGATCACCCCAGCAGAAGCTTGCAAGACACGTTTTACGTTGTGGATAAAACAGGAGATAAGTCTTTCGTGAAAGGCGAAAGCGATGTTTTGTTGCGCACACAGACAAGCGGTGCGCAGGTGCACGTAATGGAAAACGAAGAACCTCCAATCTATATGATAAGTCCTGGCAAGGTTTACAGGCGCGATGTGGCAGACCCAAGCCATCTGCCGCAATTTACACAGTGTGAAGGTTTGGTTGTAGATCGCGGAATTACATTCGGCGATCTGAAAGGCACGCTGGATTATTTTTGTAAACAGGTCTTTGGAAACGAACGTAAAACGCGTTTTCGCGCACATTTCTTTCCATTTACAGAGCCATCTGCTGAAGCAGATGTCAGCTGTGGCGTGTGCGGGGGCAGCGGCAAACTTGACACAGGACAGCGTTGTCGAATGTGCAAAGGCACAGGTTGGATAGAAATTTTAGGCTGCGGCATGGTGGATCCAAACGTGTTTGAAATGTGCAACATAGACCCAGAAGTTTATTCGGGTTTTGCATTTGGCGTTGGCATAGAGCGCGTGGCGTGTTTGAAATATAACGTGAGCGATCTGCGCATGCTCTTAGAGGGAGACATGCGATTCTTAAGGCAATTCTAGGCGTGTGACGGCGTGTTTTGCAGCGCGGAAATGCTTGAAGAACATAAAAATGCTTATAGATCAGAAAACAAATCAGAAATATAAAAAGGTAGCAAACAATGAAAATATCACTTAAATGGTTGTCAGAATATGTGGATGTGCCAAAAGATTTGCAGAGTTTTTGCGACAGGCTAGACCTCACTGGCACAGGCGTAGAAGGCGTGGAAGAAACAGGCACAGCACTTAAAGGTGTGGTAGTGGGCTATGTGCAAACTTGCGAAGATCACCCCGATTCAGATCATATGCATGTGGTAAATGTGCAAGTGGGTGAAAGTTCTGGTGAAGATGGAGAAGTGAGTGCAGATGAACCTGCCCTTTTGCAAATTGTGTGTGGCGCACCAAACATCAAGGCTGGAATAAAGGTGGCTGTGGCAACAATTGGCACAGTTATGCCAGAGGGCTTCAAGATAAAGAAAAGCAAGCTTCGCGGTGTTGCAAGTTGTGGCATGTGCTGCAGCAAAAAAGAGTTGGGGTTGGGCACAGATCACGCGGGTATATGGATATTGCCAGATGATGCGCCTGTGGGCACACCGATAGCAGATTATCTAGGGCTAACCGACACAGTGCTCGACCTAGAAATCACGCCGAACCGACCTGATTGTTTGAGCTATGTGGGCTTTGCACGCGAAGTGGGTGCTATGTATAAATTGCCTGTGAAATATCCTGCGCGCGAATGTGTCGTGTGCGATGAACAACCAAATGTTGAAAGTCTTGCGAGTGTTGAGATTCAAGACCCAGGTCGTTGTGCGCGATACACTGCGCGAGTGATTAAAAACGTGAAAGTTGGCCCTAGTCCCGATTGGCTGGCAGAACGCGTGAGAGCTGCGGGAGCGCGTTCAATAAACAACATCGTAGATGTTACAAATTACATCTTGTTTTTATTTGGCCAGCCACTACATGCTTTTGATTTCGACAAACTTAAAAGCGAAGATGGCATGGCACACATATCTGTGCGTGCAGCTGAGGATGGCGAAAAATTTACCACGCTTGATGGCGTGGGTCGCACGCTCACAAACGACATGACGCTTATTTCTACGCCTGATAGCGCCGTGGCATTGGCGGGTGTCATGGGTGGTCTAGATTCTGAAGTTGCAGAAAACACCACCACCATTTTGCTTGAAAGTGCTGCGTTTGAAAGCGGTCGCACTTCGCGCACGTCTAGAAATTTGGGTCTGATATCTGAAAGCAGCATGCGATATGAGCGAGGCGTAGACGACAACACGTGCTTGGATTATTCAGATTACGCAGCATCTCTTATGGCAGAAGTGAGCAGTGGCGTTGTGTGCCCAGGGACAATTGACGTATACCCCAAGCAAACTAAACCTAATAATTTAAAACTGCGTGTGAACAGGTGTAATGCCATGTTGGGTGCGCAAATACCCGCCAAGGAAATGCAAGATATTTTGGAATGTTTGGGTTGCAAAGTTAGCGCATCAAGCGATGGAGAAAGTGTTCTTAACGTTACAACTCCCACTTTCCGCCCAGACCTAGAGCGCGAAATCGATTTATACGAAGAAATTTTGCGCCTATATGGCATGGATCGCATAACTCCCACCTTGCCAGAGGGTCGTGGAAGGTTGGGTGTGCGCACTCAAAAAGAGCGCAAGATGGCAAAGCTAAATGTGGCGATGCGTGCGTGCGGGTTGAATGAAACTATGACATATTCATTTGCAAACCCTAGTGACATTGAAACGTTGCGTTTGCCAACAAGTAACGGCGATATTCCCGTTCAACTCATCAATCCGCTTAATTCCGAGCAAAGCGTTATGCGCCAAAGCATAATTCCCAACCTTTTGAAAAGCGTTGCATATAACCAAAGCCGCGGTGTAAAAAATATTCAACTTTTTGAAACAGGCGTTGTTTTTGCGGCGCAGGATGGCAAGAAAAAGCCACGAGAGAGTGAAAAACTGGCAGCTGTGTTGTCTGGCAGCATGTCGGATGCAACATGGAACAACACGCCAGCTGCCTTTGGTTTCTTTGATGGTAAAGGCGTTGTGGAAAACATTGCCAGAGAACTATGCATCCCTAAGTTGCGCTTTAAGGTGCCAAGCGAAAATGAGGCTGCAGGCGCGGGCGTCGTTTCAAGTGCAGGCTTGGATGCTAAAAATAAAAAGCCAAACGTTCCTGTGGCGCCTCACTTACAACCTGGTCGTGGTGCCTATGTTTATTCTGGGTCAAACTTGCTCGGATGGGTGGGCGAAATCCATCCAAGTGTGGCTTTGGCTTTTGATGTGCAACCGCCAGTTGTGGCAATGGAGTTAGACGTTAGTGCGCTGCTTAGCACGTCTTGCAACGCGCGTCCTTATACAGATGTTCCGCAATTTCCATCGCTAGAGCTAGACCTGGCTTTTGTGGTGGGCGAAGATGTTAGCTGTGAGCGCATGGAGCAAGTGATAACTAGTGCTGGTGGAAAGTTATTGGAAAGCGTGCGTCTGTTCGATGTTTATCGCGATGTTTTGCGCGTGGGTGTTGGCAAAAAAAGCATGGCTTATAAACTCACATATCGCAGTGCCAATAAAACCCTTACAAGTGATGAAGTTGAGCGCGTGCAAAACAAAGTGATCAAAAAAGTCTGTGCTGCCACTGGCGCCGAAGTACGAAGTTAGCTTTTTGCCTTATTTCTCATAAATGGACTGTTTTACACATACTTCACGATACATCAAGGAACCTAACTCGTCCAGTTAGATTCCTTGATATTGCTATCAGTCTTTCATTTTGCTTCATTTATCACATTGAAATCACTGTGTCTTGCAACACTTAATACGTCCCATTTTGAGCAATCTGGGTCTATGGAATGGCTATAATATCATAGACAAATTTTTTAAGGACATAGAAAAAATTGGATGAAAGGTATTTAGCAACATGGAACAAAAAAGATCAAGAAGGACTTTTAGCGAAGAGTTCAAACGACAAATTGTCAGTCTTTACAATTCAGGTAAAAGCGTGTCTGATATTTGTAAGGAATATGACCTTGGAAATTCAACAGTTTGGCGCTGGATTAGCAGGGTCAATAAAACAGGCTCCACAAAAGAAAAAGACAACAGAACGCCTGAGCAGCAAAAAATCATTGAGCAAGAAAAAGAGTTAAAACAGTTGCGAATGGAGGTTGATATTTTAAAACAGGCTGCGCTGATATTCGCACAAAAATAGAAGTGATAACGTCAAACGCCAAGCGTTATCCCATATCAGCGCAATGCAAAATTCTAGGCGTGCCTCGTGCAACTTATTATGTGCTCAAAGATAAAATTTTTGAACCGAAAAAGCCAGATGTGGCAACAGATGATGTGATTCGAGTTTTT
>CAVEFW010000192.1:0-2892 GCA_963615035.1 Phocaeicola dorei | reverse complement strand
CACTACGATGAGATGTCTGCTGCACTAAAAGACGCAGACAAACAAAGTCGCATTGCAAAAGTGGAAGAC
This sequence comes from Phocaeicola dorei, assembly GCA_963615035.1. Classification (GTDB taxonomy): domain Bacteria; phylum Actinomycetota; class Coriobacteriia; order Coriobacteriales; family Eggerthellaceae; genus CAVEFW01. Next base: position 2,823 of record CAVEFW010000192.1, on the reverse strand, counting down.
TTGAAGGCGCAAATTTTTGAGACAGACTTCAACGAGCAAGAGCAAACAGATTGGAAATCAGACATTGCTGCTGCCTTAAAATCACTGGAAAAACGTGCGATGCGTGCGATGGTGATAGAAACAGGAGAGCGTGCAGACGGGCGCGAAGTAACAGAAATTCGTCCGCTTCACATAGTTCCTGGATATTTGCCTCGAGTTCACGGGTCTGGGCTTTTCCAACGCGGCCAAACGCAGGCTCTAAGCATTGCTACACTGGGGCTTCTAAGCGATGGTCAGCGTTTAGATACGATAGAACCAGTTGAAAAAAAGCGCTATATGCACCATTATAATTTCCCTCCTTATTGCACAGGTGAAACTGGTCGCATGGGTGCGCCAAAGCGTCGTGAGATAGGGCATGGCGCCTTGGCTGAGCGCGCGCTTTTACCAGTGTTGCCCTCAGAAGATGATTTTCCCTATGCTATACGTGTAGTGTCTGAAGTATTGGAATCCAACGGGTCTTCTTCTATGGCTTCCACTTGTGGTTCCACTTTGGCGTTGATGGATGCAGGCGTGCCAATCTCAAGGCCGGTTTCTGGCATCGCCATGGGGCTTATAAAAGAGGGCGACGACGTTGTAATTTTGTCTGATATTCAAGGCTTAGAAGACTTTTTGGGAGATATGGACTTTAAGGTGTGCGGCACAGAGCGTGGCATCACAGCACTTCAGATGGACAACAAAGCAAAGGGCTTGTCTGTCGACATCTTGGCTCGTGCGCTTCGCCAAGCACACGAAGGACGCGCGTTTATATTGAATGCCATGTTGGAACAAATTGGCGAGCCACGAGCTGAACTTCGCAGCACTGCACCACGCATTGAAACCATCATTGTTCCAGTGGATAAAATTCGCGATGTAATCGGTTCTGGCGGAAAGGTTGTGCGCTCTATTCAAGATGAAACGGGTGCGTCTATAGAAATCTTGGAAGATGGAACTATTCACGTTGCTTCCACAGATGCAGATTCTGGCGCAGCAGCAAAAAAGATGATTTTGGATATTGTGAAAGAGCCTGAAATTGGTGAGGTTTACACAGGTGAAGTGGTTGGAATCAAAGATTTCGGCGCATTCGTCAAACTCACACCCACAAAAGACGGCCTTTTACATATTAGCCGCATGGCAAATGGCAGAATCGGACGCGTAGAAGATGTATTAAACATAGGCGATAGCGTAGAGGTTGAAGTTATTGAAACAGACGCCAACGGCAAAATTTCGCTCGATCGCATAAATAAGCCAGACGCACCACACAATAGCGCATCTCCTCGTTTTGACAAAAGAGACAGGAACAGAAAAGACGTGCGAGGTGCTGGTGGAAGAACCCCTCGCAGACGCAACAACTAAATTTTATTGCAGGCTTCATCGCGCATTAAGTGCTATTGACGCTGAATTTGACAACTAAATTTTAGCCATAGGCTCACAGTCATTATTTTGCCCTGCGCATTAAGCATTTTGCTTTGTGCGTTATCGACATTGAAATTGAAACGTTGAAATTGAAATATAAAAGCGATGGTCCGTGTTGTCTTTTGGTGAATTTTTCTCAAAAAAACGAATATATGTTCTATAATTTGTGTCAATTTTTCATTAGAGGGCGAATGTAGTGTTAACTTATCTAAAAAGGGGTAGCGTATGATAAAGGTGGCAGTGGCTGGGTGTGCTGGAAGAATGGGATCTGCTGTTGTGCGTGCGGTGAGCGGTGCAGACGACATGTGCTGTGTGTGCGGAATAGACCCACACGCCAGTGAAGATTTTGCAAGCAAATGCAACGCAGACGACGGTTTTAGCGTATACGACGATATAAAACTTGCTATCGAAAAAGAGCAGATAGATGTTTTGGTAGATTTTACTGCTCCAAGCGTAGTTGAGGGAAATTTGAGACAGGCTTTGAAGTCAGGCATCGATTGCGTTGTGGGAACTACTGGTTTGAGCACAGAAAAACTTGAAGAGTTAAACAAGCTTTCACCAGATGATGTTTGTCTGTTTTATGCTCCAAATTTCACGACAGGTGCTGTTTTGATGATGCAATTTGCGGCTGCTGCTGCTCCATATTTCCCCGAGGCAGAAGTTATAGAGTTTCATCATTGCAACAAAAAAGATGCACCAAGCGGCACAGCCATGCGCACAGCTCAAATAATTTCCGATGCCAGAGAAGGGCGTGAAAGCAGCGCGCCTGGAAGGGATACAGAGATGGAAGGTGCAGCTGGTGCTCGCGGTGCTTTAGTGAGCGGTGTGCCTGTGCATTCAGTTCGTTCGATGGGATATGTTGCCAGCCAAGAGGTGATTTTTGGAAGCATGGGTCAAACACTCACCATCAAACATGACTCGTGGGACAGGGATTCTTATATGCCAGGAGTTTTGTTGGGCATAAGAAGTGTTGGAAGCAGAAGCGGGCTTGTTGTTGGGCTAGATAATTTTATGAAATAGTGATGCATATATGATTTTTTATTGATATCTGCAACAAGTGTTTTTTAATGGTGCGCGGTTGCTATATCTTATGATTGATATGTCTTATATTTCACGATAACGCATGAGCATAAATAAGCAAGTTTGTGTGCGTAAATGTGCCTAAAACAAGTTATATATAACAAACATATTTTCAGTATGCACGGCATAGGAGTTATAAAAGGAGTTATAAAATGAGTAACACATTGCCTTTTGGTCGTTTGATACCTGCTATGGTAACCCCGTTCGATGAAAATCTAGATCTCGACTTGCCTCGCGCGCGACAGCTTGCAAATCGCTTGATCGAAGGCGGCGCGGATTCTTTGCTCATCAACGCCACCACAGGAGAAGCTC
>CAVEFW010000191.1:0-4893 GCA_963615035.1 Phocaeicola dorei | reverse complement strand
CCAGTGTCTCCAGCATACACCTGTGCCACAAACGTTCTGTCGTGTGGCGGGCCTTGCGTTGCCAAAAGTTTATATGTGGGCGTAATGCCATCTTCTTGCAAGCGCTCTTGCAAGGCGCTTTTGGGGTTTTCGGGCTCATTTGCAAGCGATATATCCATATAAGGCAAAAGCGATTTTTCTATAAACGTATAAACAGCATCTATTCCCCCATCTAAATAAAGTGCTGCTATTAGTGCTTCATACACGTTTTCAAGTGCCGAGTGAAGCCCGCGTTTGCCTGTGCCGCGCTCTGATGATCCAAAAATTATGAAGTCTTCAAAATTTAGACGCTTTGCCACTTCTGCCAGGTGAGTGCCAGAAACTAGTGCCACCTTTATGCGCGTAAGACCGCCTTCATCCAAATAACTAAACTTATGGAAAGATTCATATGCAACGATGGCGCCCAAAATGCTGTCTCCCAAAAATTCCAGACGCTCATATGAATATTTAATTGATTTGCCCTCGTTTGCAGACGGATGTGTGATGGCAGACACCAAAACACGTTTCCCTTTAAATGTATAGCCGAGCGTTTTTTCAGCCAGTGCAACCTTTTTTGCCTGCTCTCGATTTAGCTTTATGGGCGCATCTTCTGGTGGAACCTCTTGAGGCACTTCGTCTTGGTCGTCAACTTGGTTTTCGTTTTTATCCTCGTCTTGAGCTTCGATATGGTTTTCGCCTTGGCTTTGGCCTTGATCGCGATCTTGGTTTTTGCCTAGGTTTTCATTTCGACCTTCGTCTAGGGCTCCGTCTTGATTGTCGCCTCGATCTTCGCTGTCGCAAAGCTCTTCAGCAAAATTGTCGCACTCATCAACAAAGCTGTCTTCGTCTATTTCTTCTACATCACTACTTTTCATTACTCCTCCCTAAATTCATTTCAATATTGAATAAATCCCAACCTATATTTATATGCGTAAGCCACATGCAAGCCAACACATATTCAATTCGCCTTAGCTAAAAAGCGTAATTTATTTTCACATGGACAAAACGCTTTCGCTTTACTCACTTTGTTCGCCCTGTTCGCCAAGTTCGCCATGTTTACTTTGTTTACTTTGTTCTCCTTGTTTGCCTTCTTCGCCATGTTCGCTTTGCTCGCTTTGTTCAACTTTTGCATCTTGTGTTTCTGATTTGTCAATCGATGCGGCAATTTTTCCTGCAATATCTTTGCTCGCCATCTGTGCTGTAAATAAGATGCCATTTTTAACAGCTTTTGAGTTCGACGAGCCATGCCCCACCACACACGCGCCCTTAACACCTAAAAGTGGTGCACCACCATAGGTTTCAGCACTTATGCTATCTTTTAGCGCATATAGGTGTTTTTTCAGAAGCGCTCCGCCGATCATCGTTGATGCCGATGATTTCATGACGTCTTTAATCGCACGAAAAAGCTCGCTGGCTGTGCCCTCTATAGTTTTCAAGCACACATTTCCAGTGAATCCATCGCACACAATCACATCATATGTTGCCCCCACAACATCGCTGCCCTGTGCGTTGCCACAGAAATTAGGCAATGATTTCAAGATGGCATAACACTCTTGAGCAAACTCAGACCCCTTTTCTTCCTCTTCGCCAATATTCAGAAGGGCAACGCTCGGGTTTTCATATCCCAAAATCTCATTTGCATACACAATGCCCATCTGGGCAAATTGCAAAAGATATTCAGGCTTGCAATCTGCATTTGCTCCAACATCGCATAGAACAATTGGTCTTTTCGGAGAAGGCACAACAGTCACAAGAGCTGGGCGCTTAACATGGCGCACACGACCCATAAATAAAGTTGCCGCAGCTAAACATGCACCGGTGGAACCTGCGCTATAAAAACCAAGCGATTCATTTTCTGCCACCAGTTTGCACCCAACAACTATGGAAGAATCCTTTTTTTGACGAACGGCACGAGCAGCATGTTCGCCCATATCTACAACTTGCGAACAAACACAAGGCGTGCAATGCTCATGTTTAGACGCAAAAGGCACAACAACGTCTTTTGGTCCACATAAAATTATATTTAGATTTGCATCAGAATTAAGTGCGGCACTCACACCATCAAGCACCACGCTTGGAGCATTATCGCCCCCCATAGCGTCTACACTAATAGTCAGCGAGCTCAAAGCGCACGCTCCTTTCCTGTTATACCAGGAATGAGTGTATATGCATAAACGAACAAGTTGCGCTATATAGACATCTTTAGCACGTAATCTGAGCCTTAAACTTGAAAAGCGTTAATTTGCAAACTCACAAACTAACTCAACGTCAAATTGCGCAGAATAGCCAGTTTAGGCATATGCACGCATTCATCTCTAACCAATATTCATTTTGCGCCTATTTTACTCTGTTATTTAAGTTAGACCACATAAAAGTTGTGAAAATACATACAAAACCCTAAAATTTGTGCGCGCTGGTTAATTGAAATTGCAAACTGGACATTGCAAAAGTAAACTGGACATTGCAAATGCAAACTGGGCTTTGCAAACGCCAACTGAACAGACAACCATGTACTAAATTCAATTATTGAAAAATCGGTACGCTAAAAATCGATGCACTAAATCTGTCAATTAAATTGACGCATTAAGTTTTCGCTAAATTCGCACTAAATTGGAAATGAACGATAAAAACAAGAGTTGTTGCCTGTATGACACGCAGGACCAGCAGGTTCAACTTTTGCAAGCAAACAATCTGCATCGCAGTCATAACTCAAAGCCACAAGCTTTTGAGTGTTTTTGCTCTTTTCGCCCTTGTGCCACAAACGCTGTCTAGATCGGCTATAAAACCACGTGGTTTTTTGCTCGAGTGAAAGTTTGATGCTTTGTTCACTCATCCACGCCATCATGAGCACTTCCCCACTAGACACATCTTGCACAATGCATGGAATAAGACCTGCGTCGTTAAATTTTAGCTGTTCGGGGCTAAGTTCACTTTTTTCAGCATCGAAATTATGTGAGTTCTCAATTTCCTTCATTTTTGCACCACGCTCTTGCACCCCATATTCCATAAGTTTCTATAAGCGCACACATATGCCACACGAGCGCATGTGTTCTTTTACTTCACGCACACTCATTTCACCAAAGTGAAACACGCTGGCAGCCAAAACAGCGTCTGCTTCCCCGTCAATTATGCCTTCGGCAAAATGTTCTATCTTGCCCACTCCACCACTTGCAATCACTGGAATGTTGACAGCCCTGGCAACACTGCGCGTAAGGTTGCAATCAAAGCCCAGACGAGTGCCATCGCGATCCATGCTTGTGAGCAATATTTCGCCTGCTCCGCGTTTGCACACTTCACGCGCCCATTCAATCACGTCTATGCCAGTGGCATGTCTGCCGCCTGCGCTATAAACTTCCCACTTGTTAGCACACCCTGAAACCTGTTTTGCATCGATTGCACAAACTATGGCTTGCGAGCCGAAAGCTTTAGCTGCAGATGTGATGAGCGTTGGGTCTTTTATGGCTGCTGAATTGACTGACACCTTGTCTGCCCCAACAGATATCATGCGCCTGATGTCTTCCACGCTGCGAAAGCCGCCCCCCACACAATATGGCAAGTGAAGTTTTGCAGAGGCGCGACTGGCCAAGTCTATTGTTGTTTGCCTGTCATCAGATGTAGCTGTTATATCTAGAAAAACTACTTCGTCTGCCATCTGTTCGTCGTAGCACTGAGCAAGCTCTATAGGATCTCCCGCATCGCGCAGATCGACGAAATGCACACCTTTTACTACTCGCCCATCTTTTACATCCATGCATGGAATAACGCGTTTGGCTAACATGAAAGCTGCACCTCATCTGTGCAAGCCAAGATGGCATCTTTAACGCTAAAAGCATTTTCATATATTGCACGCCCCACAATCACTGCCTCAAGCTTGGGTGCCTCGCGTCTAAGGTTTTGCAAATCTTCCAGCGTTCCAATTCCGCCAGATGCACTAACCAAAACATCTGGGTGAGCGTTAGAGATTTTTGCATATGCGCTGGCATCGATGCCCGAGCGCATTCCATCGCGTGAAATGTCGGTATAGATTAAATTGGAAATGCCCATGTCATGTAAATCTGTGATCAAATCGCTGGCAGAAATGCCATCTGCGCTATCCAGCCATCCATCTGTGGCCACAACGCCACCTCGAGCATCTATGCCTGCAACTATCATGTCTCCGTATGCCTGTGCTGCATCGAGTGCAAATAGCCTATCTTTCACAAGCGCGCTTCCTAAAACGATGCGCGACACACCAACGGCAGCATATCGCTCTATTGTTTCCATCGAGCGAATGCCCCCGCCAACTTCCACCTCTACATTTAGATTTGAAACCATCTGCTCGATGATTTCAATGTTTTTTGGCACACCATCTCTAGCTCCATCTAGATCAACCACATGGATGCGATGCGCCCCAGCCGCCTCAAATTCAAAAGCCTGCGCAAGCGCGTCGGAGTGATACACCGTAACTTGATCGTAATTTCCCTGAGATAGTCGAACCACCTTGCCATCTAAAATATCAATAGCGGGAACTAAGATCATAAAACACCCTTTCTATTTGTTTGAGTTTATTGCTTAGAATATCTAATATTGTTAGTAAATATTATTCGTTGGGCAATGAACCATATTTTCTTTTGTAGAGTCGAATGTTTGTATCCATCCACGTTTGCAATGTGCCAGTGTCAAACCCACACTCTGGATCAACCACATATGCATACATTTCCTCTTCTTTTAAGACAGCGTCCAGAGCGTCTGTCAGTTGAATTTCGCCACCAGTAGTAGGTTTAGCATCTGCCAACAAATTCATCACGCGCGGGCTTAACAAATATCTTCCGAATATCGCCAAATTGCTTGGAGCGTCTTCCACGGCAGGCTTTTCAACAAGACTGTCTATTTTCC
>CAVEFW010000190.1:0-2945 GCA_963615035.1 Phocaeicola dorei | reverse complement strand
GGCAACGTGTGAGCAAGGTGAAAAAAGGGCACATCGGCGCACCTCAAAACAATGCGAAAACCCCAGCCCGAGCGTTCACAACTTAGCACTGCACCTAAAAACCATCTCGCAACATAAAAAAGAAGTGGCGAAGCTTATGTTTTTGGCGGGGCTTTACGCGCAAGGCATAACGCACGATTTTTCAAAGTATACTTTCACCGAATTAAAGACTGGAGCCATGTTTTATCAGGGATATCGCAGCCCCAACGCAGCCGAGCGAGGGATGTTTGGATATTCGCAGGCGTGGCTTCATCATCAGGGGCGAAACAAACACCACTTTGAATATTGGATAGACCCAAACGTTGAGGATTCTGGAAAAATTATGACGCCTGCGCCTATGCCCATGCGATATATCGTTGAGATGTTTTGTGATAGAGTGGCTGCGTGCAAAGTGTATGAGGGATGCACTTACACACAAAAAAGCCCGCTTAACTATTATTCACGCGGCGCTGCGCGCATAATCATGCATCCAGACACTCGCGCGGTGCTTGAGGCGATGTTGAATTTCATGGCAGAAAATGGCGAAGAGCGCACGTTTCATGCAATTCGAGTGGGCATTGTAAAGCAAAAGTGGACTTACGGCGAAAACGCAAGATTCTAAGCAGGGGTTTTAAGCGAGACTTCAAGCAAGATTTCATGCATGATTTTAGGCGAGGTTTTGGCAAGCTTCATGCAGGATTTCAAGCGAGGTTTTAGGCGAAGTTTTAGGCAAGCTTTAAATAGAGTTTTTTAGGCAAGTTTTAAGCAAGGTTTTAAGCGAGTTTCAGGCGAGATTCTAGGCAAGGTTTCAACATGTCGAGGGAAGCAAAAAACAAAAACAAGAACGGAAACGAAAACGAAAACAAAAACAAGAAGGCCAACAAGCCTAGCGACCCGCTGACTAAACGCGTGCTGCACTATTACTGGATGGCCACTCGTGCACACATCTGGCTTTTTGTGGGGCTTGTGGCAGCCACTTTTCTATACATTGCACTTCTGTCTTACGCAAACCCTTACATCATGTCGCTTGTGGTAGACAAAGTGTCTGCTGGAGGCATCGATGCAAACAACGTGTTTGACGCGTTTTGGCCATTCATTTTGGCTCTGGTTATCGTGAACGTTGCTGGTCAATTCTTCTCGAAGGCGCAAGATTACTTACTCTATAAACTAGAGATTGCAGTCAATTTCGACCTTGCAAACATGGCTTTTGATGCCCTGTGCGAACAATCCATGAATTTTCACGCAAACAATCTGGGCGGCACGTTGGTAAGCCAAACATCTAAATTCATGAGCGCATACAACCAAATCATAGAAACGCTTAATTGGCCTTTCACCGCTGTGTTTACGTCTATCGTTGCCACTTGCGTGGTGCTATTGCCTCAAACTCCGCTTTTCGTGGGTGTTTTGATGGTGTTGCTAATTATATATGCCGCGGTTTCCTATTATCTATATAAACGCATCTTGAATTTAAACGAACAGGCTGCGGGTGCGCAAAATAATCTGTCTGGCGAAATTGCCGATAGCGTGGCAAACATCTTAGCCGTGAAAACATGTGGTCGCGAAGACTATGAGCGAGAGCTTTTCGGCAAGGCCAACCGCGAAGTGGTAACGCGCGATTCTCGCCGCATGAAGGCCTCTCTTGTGCGCGGCATAATCACAGCTTGCATCACGGTGGTGATTATGACGTTTGTGTCTGTATTCATTGCGGGCGGCAATGCTTGGTTTGGCATAAGTGCTGGCACATTGGTTGTGATGTTTACGTATACATACAACATCACCAACCAATTCAACTTCATAAATTCTGGGCTTCAGCGTTTCAATCGCGCCTTCGGAGACGCCAGCGGCATGGCGGCCATCTTAGATGAGCCCAAACTCGTGGCAGATAAGCCGAACGCCGCCTCTCTTAGAGTGACCAGCGGTGCCATTCACTTTGAAAACATAGGTTTTGGATATGCGGAAGATAACTCAAATGTGTTTGAAAACTTCAACCTCGAAATTGCACCAGGCGAACATGTGGGGCTGGTTGGTGTGTCGGGCAGTGGAAAAACCACGCTCACGAAGTTGCTTTTGCGTCTGACAGATGTTCAACGTGGAAAAATTTTGATCGATGACCAAAACATAAGCGATTGCACACAAAAAAGCTTGCGCACACAAATTGCATATGTGCCGCAAGAGCCACTTTTGTTTCACAGAACTGTGCGCGAAAACATATCGTATGGCAAACCCGATGCTACGGGTGAAGAGGTGCGCCTAGCGGCAAAGCGTGCGCATGCGCTTGATTTCATAGAGGCGCTGCCGCTTGGTTTCGACACGATAACAGGCGAGCGCGGCGTAAAGCTTTCGGGCGGTCAGAAACAACGCATAGCAATAGCGCGTGCCATTTTGGCAGACTGCCCCATTTTAGTGTTAGACGAAGCCACAAGTGCGCTGGATAGCGAAAGCGAAGCATATGTTCAGGCGGCGTTGCGTGAGCTTATGCGTGGTCGCACGAGCATCGTGGTGGCACACAGGCTAAGCACCGTGGCAAGTTTGGATAGGATTGTTGTTTTAAGGGAAGGCCGCATAGTTGAAAGCGGAACACACGCACAACTTCTTGAAAGTTGCGGGGAATATGCGCGTCTTTGGAGCGTGCAAACACACACGGCAGAGCAAATTGTTTAAACTTTTGCTCTCGCGAAACCCCCGCACGCAAGCTGGTGTTTGCACTTGCAAAAACCCTTGCACGCGGGTCTGCACTAAGTTTGGCGATCGCAAAAACAATGCGCACAAGACAACACTTGAAAACGCGAAAGCCTTGAGCACAAGCCAGCACCAAGTCTGCCAATTAACCATTTAAAAATATGATAACTATTTCTTCACAATCTAAAATATTAATCGCGTAACTTTAATACGGGTTTTACAGAAAAGACTTCCAAATCTCTTAGATA
>CAVEFW010000189.1:0-2049 GCA_963615035.1 Phocaeicola dorei | reverse complement strand
ACAGTTGATTGCCTGCATTTGTAACAGATAAAGGCTCAGAGGGGGGTCGAGAAGCACTTGGCACCGTGCTTCGAGCGCCCCCCTCTGAGCCTTGCGCGTTGAAGCATTCACCATCCACTCCATTCATATAATCCGCAGCTTTCGCATACCACCCCGCAACATAATCTATATTCCCACAATTCTTTGCACCGTGAAACGCATCAATCAATTCTTGCTTTTGTTCTTTCGACTGGTTTCGCGCTCCAATAAACGGCGGATTCCCAATTATGTAATCACATTCATGTGCCGGAAGTACTTCACTCCAAGAAATACGCAACGCATTCCCCTCAACAATTTTCGCAGAATCTTTAAGCGGCAACAGATCGCGCCCATCAAGCCCTAGCAACATATCACTTTCCACATTGGCCTGAAGCTGCGCAATCCAGAGAGCCACGCGCGCCACACGCACGGCAAAATCATTTATCTCGATGCCGAAAAATTGGCTAAGCGACACACGATCGGCAAAATAAACCACTCCAAAGTCAATTTGCGACTGCCCCGAGTTTAAGATACGAAGGATTGCATCTTCCAGGCGACGCAGGCAAAGATAAGTCTCCGTCAAAAAGTTTCCACTTCCACACGCAGGGTCAAAAAATGAAAGTGAGCATATCTTTTTGTGAAGTTTAATAAGCCTGTTTTTGCGCGCACGAGCCCCGAGCGTTTCATCGCGCGTGATGTCTTGAAACTCACACATCAAATCATCTAGGAAAAGCGGGTCTATCACTTTGTGGATGTTTTCAGGAGAAGTGTAGTGCATGCCTCCCGACCGGCGCGTTTGCGGGTTGAGCGTGCCTTCAAATATGCCTCCAAAGATGGTGGGAGATATCTTTGACCAGTCGGTGTCTTGAGACACTTCCTTTAAGAAAAAATAACGCAGGTCTTCATCGAAGTTGGGGATTTCTGTGTCTTCACTAAATAGCCCACCACCCACATAGGGAAACGGCTTTATGGCTTCATCGTATGGATCGCGCATGTCCAGCGGCGTGTCGAGCGCACGAAAAAGCGATTTTAAGGCGAGGCGCATATTGGGCGCAGAAAAGCCTTTCAGGTAATCGAGAAACGCATCTTTTGGAAACACGCCAGCAGTGTCTTCGCAAAAAAGACAAAACACTATGCGCACGCACAAAACGTTTAGGGCGTGCTGAGATTCTGGAGATGTGGGGTTTATATAGCGAGCTTCGAGCTCATGTTGCATTCTGCCAATGAGCGCACCTGCGTCAAATGTTACTTGGCGCTCGAGCTCCGAGCGCGTGTTTTTGCTGTTGACTAAAAAATCTAGAAGGTGCGGGTTTTCTGCGAACTCTTGCAGCGTAAACTCAAGGCAGTGGTTTTGCAGATCGTCGTCTGCATATGAGTCGCGGTCATAGACGCGAAACATCTCGAAATTGCATATCACAATCCAGTGCGGGCGCGCAGGATCGGTGCCAGAAAAACTGTGCGCATAGCGAATGGCTTGCTCAAGCGGGGTTACGAGCGTGCCCTGACGAGGCTCTGGCTTATCGAGGCTTACCCCTATTGCCTTTTGCTCGATTATCACGCGCGTTTCAGGAATGATGCCATCGATGAAGCCACCACCAAGCGTGTGCTGTTCAAAATTGGCGAATTGCGAGACATATTCAACGCCAAAGACACAGGAGAGCATCTCGTTCCAGAATGTGTCTTTGTCGCCCTTTTCATATCCGCGACCACGCCAACGCGCAGCAAACGCACGGGATTCTTTTAGTTGCTTGAGTTCGTTCATGATTTATGAATATTAGCACTTTTTAGTGGCTTTTAGCGCGTTTAGCACGCATGAATTTGTTGAATGACTTTACGCTTGAATTCAAAAAACCTAAACACACACAAGAGCACATGAAAAATCTTTAAGCACTTTTTAGCACCTTTTAGTGCCTTCAAAAATTTCAGAAAAATAGAAAAGCCAGCGGAAACACCCGCTGACCTTATGTTTTAGTGGTGGGCCCCGCCGGATTCGAACCGACAACCAAAGGATTATGAGTCCCCTGCTCCACC
>CAVEFW010000188.1:7805-13520 GCA_963615035.1 Phocaeicola dorei | reverse complement strand
AGACTAAATGACCGTCTGCACTCACAATGGGAAGCGAATTTAGTTTGTGCTCCCAGATGATGTCATTAGCTTCCTTTAAGTTTGTGCCATCTTGTGCGGTGATGAGTTTTTCAAGCGGTGTCATGAACGTTGACACTTTTTCTGTGCCATCCATGCGTGACGTGCGATAATCGCGCTCTGTCACCACGCCGAGCAGCTGACCTGTAGATGTTGCATCATGTGTGACGGGCATAGTTGAATGGCCGAATTTGTCTTTGAGTTCGAGCACATCGCGCAACGTCATATCGGGCGACAAATTGGAATCGCTCACTACAAATCCCGCCTTGCGCGCTTTTGCGCGAGAAATCATGGAAGCTTCAGATTCAATCGACTGGTTGCCATATATAAACGCCACGCCGCCTTCTGTGGCCAGGGCTACCGCCATGTTGTCATCAGATACCGCGGTCATGATGGCGCTCACCATAGGAATGTTCAGCGATAAGGGGCACTCCTCTTCTCCTCTGCGATATTTCACAAGCGGGGTTTTTAAGCTGACTGCCGCTGGCGTGCACGTGTGCGGCGTGTGCCCTGGAACTAAGAGATATTCGTTGAACGTGCGCGATGGTTCGCTGAAATATGTTGCCATGATGTGCCCTTTCAGTTGTTATCAAATGCTGCACACTTGCGCGGCAACATTTCTAGAATAATCGTAAATAAGCGCGTGATTTTTATATATAGACGGAAAGTATAACGTTAAAGGCAAAGAAAAAAAGAAAAATCGACAGAAAATATAGCTAAAAACTCAGAAAAATTCCGCCCCCAAATTGTCAGGATGAACCCGCCACAAAAAGGCGGGACCCGCAACGAACTTCCTGGCTTTCGAATCAACAGACGCGAATCCCCATTCCACACGTAATATAGGGCTCCTGATAAGTCTAGCATCGGTCCATCGCATATAAACAACCTGAGGTGCGGAACTGGTTTTAATCCTAGCAGGCACATATGCATAAAACAAGGCTTGACATTTCGCCATTTTGTATTAGAGATATGTGCGCAAATATGCAAGCGCGAATGAGCGAAAAAGCACACGAGCGCACGAATAAACAAACGAGCGTAAATGTATACGAGCGAAAGCGCACAACACAAACAAGGAGAACAACACGCATGAACAACTCACATGCACACACCATACGCCTGTTTGGCACCGAAAACGACACGATAGTCGATGGCCCTGGCTTGCGCTTTGGCGTATTCGTGCAAGGTTGTTCGCATAAGTGCAAGGGGTGTCACAATCCTGAAAGTTGGAGTGCGAACGCAGGCGTTGAGCGCACCATAGACGATGTGCTGCGCGAAATTCACGAGAATGCGCTTGTGCATGCCGTAACCCTCTCGGGCGGTGAGCCCTTTGAGCAAACATGCGCATGTGCTGAACTCGCTTGCGCGCTTAGGCGTGAAGGCTACAATGTGTGGTGCTATACGGGTTATCTGTATGAGGATTTAATAAATCGCGCGACGAGAGATGAATGCGTAAAAAAGTTGCTTGAGAACATAGATGTGCTGGTAGACGGGCCTTATATCGAGAAGCTAAACTCCTATGATATTTCGTGGCGCGGAAGTTCCAACCAACGCGTCATTGATATACCAAAATCTATGCGTGCGCATGAAGTTATTTTGTGGAAAGAACCGAGTTATAACTTAAAGAAGCCCGATAATTGGTAGGATAAAATTAGCAACGCGCCACTGCAATCTTATTAAAATGCGCACGTGAAAACATTGATGGAAACGAGAAACGCATGTTAACCACCGCAAAACAATTCTTTATTGAGTTGATAAACAGCGAATTATTGGCTGATGTCATAATAGCCATCATCATCTTGATTATCACCACGTGCATATCTCATGCGCTCACTTCCCTCTTAAGGCGCCTGCTCAGACGCGAAGATTCCCCCCTGCCCCAAAGCACCATCTTCATAAACATTGGGCGCGTGTGCGTGTGGGGCGTGGGGCTAAGTGTTATGCTCGCCACGTGTTTCGGCATAGATGTAAGCGGCATCATCACCGCCTTGGGTGTGGGGGGCATCGCCATATCGCTTGGCATGAAAGACACGATATCCAATTTGATTGGCGGGCTTCAGATGAGCCTGATGAAAACTGTTCAGCCAGGAGACCACGTGGAAATTGGCGGAAAGCGCGGCGTGGTGAGCGACATCAGTTGGCGACACATGACAGTGGAAACATCCAACGGGCAAACCATAATCATCCCGAACTCCACTATCACCAACGGCACCATCATAAAGTTGCCACCGATAGGAAAAATTGTCGTGCCCTTTAATTTGTTGAAAAGTTGCCCCGATGTAGACGCGACTGTGGCAAAAATTGAAGCAGACGTGAGGGCGGCTTTGAGCGAAAAATATACGCTTCAAGCCGACCCGAAAGTAAACCTGAATAGTGTGGATGAAAATGCCTATTCGGGGTCTCTCACTGTGTGTGTAAATTTCGATGAACTAGAATATGCAGACACTGCCACCATCAAAAATATAGCTGTGTGCGCCTGCGCCAAGTCAGTCCATTACAGCGTACAATAGATAGAGAAAATGTTGTTGCGAAATCACTTTTTTATCGAGCCTCTTAATATCTCGTGAAAAAACTGGAGTAAAATCGGGTTTTAGTCTTGACATTTGTATTCATTCCTCACGCAATCCAGCACATCTTGCGCCGTTTTCAAATCGCGACCGCTTCCACCGTTTTTCAAAATTTCTCTTGTCTGCTCAATCGCGTGCAGCGATTCTTCATTTGGTTCTTCGTTGAAAGTAAGGGGTATCGACCAATTCCTTGCAAGATATGCCCAAAATGCACGCGTGACGCTCGTGAGATCAAATCCGTAATATTTAGCGCACTTGGAGGCCTCTTCTTTAATTTCGGAATCGCATCTTATGGTCATTGTAGTCGTTGACATTTTTTGCTCCTTGTTGCTATTAGACACCTTTTAGATATCTATTGTAACACACTAGATGGTTTTAATCGCACAAACTATGTTTCATGTTTCATTATTGCATTAACCTAAAGCATATTTCATAAGTACGCGGACATAAATATCCAGATAAATTATGTCTCTCAAGAGCTTGCTTCACTATCTTACGCGCTTTTAGTTCAAAGCACTAAGGTTTTACTTTCTCATTCATATTCTGCAAGATATTCCGCAAATCCAGGAAGCGAGAATTTAAACTTTCCTGCGCGAGGCTCCTCAATAACGCCAGCTTCTAAAAGACGCTTTTTATAGCGCGATATCCAACTCGAATCGCGTCCAGTTTTTGAAGCAATGTCAGATCGCAGCGTATATTCTTGTGTTTTGCTCATAGCACTCAAGAATTCCTGGTCTCCTTGAGACAACTCTTCTATGGTGGAGTCGAAAATCCTATCTCTCAACTCGGCTTTTGCTATCTGTGTGCCCTCTTTTACATCTTTGAGAGTAAGGTGCTCAGATGTGCCAGACGCATTCCACGCACGAAAGCCTACTAATTGAAACAGATAGGGAAACCCGCCAATGGCATCAACTGCATATTCAAGTGCGTCTTCATCAATTTCCTTGCCTGCCTCTTGAACTGTCAGGCGAAAGGCTTCCATGACAGCATAATCGGGAATTGATTTGAGCTTAAATTGCTGCGCGCGTCTCAAAAACGAAGTGGTTTTACCAAGCAAAAGCGAAGATGCGTGATAAGGCAAGCCTGCCATTAAAAGTGCCACTTTTCTGTCTTCACCAACAAGAAGTTGAAAAACAGTTGCAAGCTGAATCATTTCATCGAGCGACCCGTTTATCTCATCCACCACAAAAAGTATGCCTGTATTCGTTTTTTCTAAAGCGTCAAGCAACGCAGTAATTTTTGAGCGCCAGTTTAAATTTTCCTCATCAACATTTTGCCATGAGACTGACGCAAGAGAACCTATTCCGATTTGCGTTAACTTTTTCTTGCTTTTCTTTTCGACCAAATGTTCAGCCTGATTTTTCGCTTTTTCAAGCAAGTCTTCCAACATGCCAATTTTTGCGGTGGTGCTCGCTACTATCCATCCTGCACTTTCCGCGCAATAGCCCAGATATCGCAGAAGCGTTGTTTTACCAGAGCCTCTCACACCAGTAATGATGGAGCACAACTCGGGGCTAGCCGCTTCAGTTTCAAAAGCGTTACATAAGCTTGTAATAATTTCTTCCCTGCCAGCAATAACAGGTGGCACCTTTCCAAATAGTGGCGTGAAAGGGTTTATCTGCGTTTCTTGCTCTGAATTGTTTGCTTGATCGCGCTGGTTGGTGCTGTTTTCGGCGTCTTTGTTGTCATTATTGTTTTTCAATTTTTTCATGAGTGGCTCCTCAATCTGCATTGATAATTCAGAAATGAAATGCATATATGTTCATTGATTCTTGAGGATATTATACTCCAACGGACGCCAACGGACGCCAATCGGTGCCAACGGGTGCCAACGGATGCCAATCAATGCCAATGGGTGCCAACGCATGCCAACGGGTGCCAATAATCCTCGACAAACCAACAAACTAGCCACATCACCAAGAAATATTATTTAAATCAATAAACTCGTAATGTCGTTCTTCCAACTGCGGTGGCAACCCTTTGACACTAGGAAACTCCTCCTCGATGCTCTCTTTAATACAATTCAGCAATGATTCACCAAGAATGTTCGCAAACTTACCACGAAGTGCTTTGTCATACCAATCGACTAACATATCCTCTGTAATGATGCTTTGTATTCTAGACTTCCACCCAATTTGATTTAAGAGACTTAATATTATAGATTTTTCAGCCGATTTACACACAATTACAATTCTATCAGATGTAATTGTGTCAACTATTTCTTCAGCAAGTTCTTCATCCAAAGAAAGATGTTTAATTTGTATAACTGGACCCCAGTTACTATACATATCTAATCCTCTGTCCGCTGCATTTGTGACTCCAACTCTGTAAACTCGAGCTTGTGTTGGCTTAGGCGAAAAAGTATCTAAATTAATACCCATTACCAATTTTGCAAAATCACTAAATTCTGCAAGAATGTTAGCTTTTGACTTGTCAATTTCAAAAGTAATCTTTGCATCAATAACTTCTAGAAGTGTGTCAAAAAGCGAATACACCACAATTTCATAAACCTTATCTAGGCTTCTTTTCAAACCTGGCTCATTCCAAAACCTTCCCAGAAACTCCCTTAAATCAAACGTATCGCAAGTTGCTTTAGCACAATATTGAAGACCCACCGCCAACACATCTTGTTTTTTGGAAAACTGGTGATATATGTAAGCCTCTACTCCCCCATCACTTTCACGGTTAATATCCCCTAGTTCAGAAAGTATTTCTGGCGGAATTGCGTTCTCTTCAAATAGGTTATCTTGAAATTTTGCAGAACTAGTACATTTTCTGCCAACAAGAGAAACTGAAATGTTGTCACGCCACTTTTTCGATTTATTTCTATATTCATCTACATTTTTCAAATCCAAATTAGGATTCATCCTGTTCTGATAAAGAATTTCAGCAACTTGAATGGGCTTGTATAAATGAACTCTGCTTTTTTTAATAAGTTTATCTAGTTTCTTTTTAGCATTATGTTTCTTGTTCATCCTTACTGCCCTTCTCACTTTCGTTTTTCTTTAACGCTTTAATCATTTGCTGTGCTACAGCAGAAATCATTGGAACACACACGCTGTTTCCAGTTTGCTTTCTAATTGCTGTATAACTT
>CAVEFW010000188.1:0-7795 GCA_963615035.1 Phocaeicola dorei | reverse complement strand
ATCTGAAAACTTTCAGGGAAACCCTGCAGCCTTAAAAGTTCTCTTCCTGTTGGTCGTCTTGTATTGTTGATTAAAAGATAATTTGCACTTGCACCTGCTCTCAATGCGCAAGAATAATTGTGGGGCGTAATCGTTCCTGCAACATTTTCGTGTGTGATATAAGGTCGCTCTGGTTCTTTTCCTGTTTTCTGCAACATTTTACTCATTCTTTTTTGCTTAATTTCATGACGCACATAATATCTTTGTGGCACATCATCCTCAGGCTCCATAATGTCGTTAAGTGATTTTCTTTTCTCGTCGGGAACTGGTTTTGGAAAACTAAAACTAACATCATCAAGAAAACCCACAATTATTATTCTTTGTCTTTTTTGAGGGACACCAAAATCTAATGCA
The DNA here is from genome assembly GCA_963615035.1 of Phocaeicola dorei. GTDB lineage: Bacteria > Actinomycetota > Coriobacteriia > Coriobacteriales > Eggerthellaceae > CAVEFW01. The sequence goes on along the minus strand of CAVEFW010000188.1, from coordinate 7,402 downwards.
TTCAAAACCTTATATGAGACATGATAGCCTAGGTTTTCAAGATGAGATACAATAACTTTCAGCGTATTCCCATTATCGTGAGCTGTTAGATTTCTGACATTTTCTAGCATAAACGCAGATGGTCTCTTTGATTTGAGGATTCTCTCAATATCAAAAAACAAAGTTCCCTGAGTTTCGTGATCGAAACCTTCTTTTGATCCAATTATGCTAAAGGGTTGACAAGGAAAGCCAGCAAGCAATATGTCAAAATCTGGTATAGACTCTTCATCTATTTTTGTAATATCACCCGAAGGATAGTCGCCAAAATTAACTGAATAAGTCTTACATGCATCTTTATCCCATTCTGAGCTAAAAACGCACACTCCTCCAACAGACTCGAATCCTAACCTAATGCCACCGATGCCAGCAAAAAGATCAATAAATCTAAAATCATCCCATGCCATAGCTTGTTTACACCTCAAAAATTACAATTTTTTGAAATAGTTCTCAAAATATACTCATTGACAAATTCAAAAAACAACTATTTAGAAACCTCAGAATTAAATTTCTGCCCCGCGCCTGCGCCCACTTTGTGCTTCACGCGGTCGTGCTCTTCTGCACGTTTACCATCGTTGAACCTGTCGAGCGTGCCCACCAAATAACCAGTGATGCGACGAATGCGCTCAAACTTTGGCGCACCATCATCTTCTGTGCGCCCGCACGCAGGGCATCTATCGCCTATGATGCCGTTGAACCCACATACAGGGTCGCGATCGACTGGGTGATTCACGCTTCCATACCCCATGCCCGCTTCTTTCATGTGGCGAATCACGGCCTCGAAAGCTTCCAGGTTTTCTGTCGGGTCGCCATCAAGCTCGATGTAACTTATGTGTCCGCCGTTGGTGAGCGCGTGGTAAGGTGCTTCGATGTTAATCTTTTCAAATGCGGTAATCGGGAAATATACAGGCACATGAAAGCCGTTCGTGTAATAGTCGCGATCGGTCACACCTGGAATAACACCGAAACGCTCGCGATCCATGCGCACAAATCTGCCAGAGAGCCCCTCGGCGGGCGTGGCGATGAGCGTGTAATTCAGCCCGCGCTCCTCTGAGAGCCTATCGCAATAAGTGCGCATGTGCCCGATAATCTCAAGTCCTAGGCGCTGAGCTTCTGCGCTCTCGCCATGGTGTTTACCCACAAGCGCTTTCAAACACTCCGCAAGGCCGATAAAGCCCGTGGTGAGCGTGCCGTGTTTTAACACTTCGCGCTGTTCATCGGTGGGTGCCAAATTCTCAGAGCCCACCCAAACACCTTGCCCCATCAAGAAAGGCGCGTTGTAGACATGCTTTCTGCACTGGATTTCAAAACGCTCGTCTAACTGTCCTGTCACCAGTTGCAATTTCGCATCCAGCATATCAAAGAACAAATCCAAGTCACCCTGCGCACGGATAGCCAAGCGCGGCAAGTTGATGCTCGTGAAACTCAAGTTTCCGCGCCCTGGCGTTTTTTCATAACTCGGGTCATACACATTGCCCATCACGCGCGTGCGACACCCCATGTAAGCAATCTCGGTTTCAGGCGTACCCTTGTAATATTGCGCGTTAAAAGGCGCATCAAGAAAGCTAAAGTTAGGGAACAGGCGCTTCGCCGAACAGTGCATCGCCAACTTGAACAAATCGTAGTTCGGGTCTTCTGGGTTATAGTTCACACCTTCCTTCACGCGGAAAATCTGCACGGGGAATATAGGCGTCTCTCCGTTGCCCAAGCCCTCTTCAGTGGCGAGCAACATGTTGCGAATGACCATGCGCCCCTCAGCCGAGGTGTCCATGCCATAGTTCACGCTGGAAAATGGCGTTTGCGCACCCGCGCGCGAATGCATGGTGTTCAAGTTGTGCACGAGCGCTTCCATCGCCTGAAATGTCGCGCGGTCTGTGTCTTTGTAAGCTTGCGTTTGCGCATAATCTAGCGCGCGATCGATAAGCGCACCGTCTATGTTGGCATCGCTTGGTGCACCTTTTGTAAATTGCGCGCGCAACTCGTCTATAAATTCGCCTTTTAACTCACACGATGCCCAAATCCCTGTGGCTTCTTCGGTTCGCTCGAGCGCGCCCGCCACATATTCGCGCGCATCACTCATATTGGCAAGCAACTCAAACGCTTCTGCCAAGTGCTTTTTATATAGGCGACGATATGTCTTTTTCACACCCTCTGCCAAGCCATAGTCAAAATCACACACCGCTTGCCCGCCGTGCTGATCATTTTGATTGCTTTGAATGGCGATGCACGCAAGCGCACTATAACTGGCGATGTCATTAGGCTCGCGCAACACGCCATGACCTGTGCTAAAACCGCCCTTAAACAGCTTCGATAGCTCTATCTGACAGCACGTGGTGGTAAGCGTATAAAAATCCATGTCGTGAATGTGAATGTCGCCCGTGCGATGGGCCTTTGCATATTTCGGGTCGATAACGCACATCTCATAGAACTGCTTGGCACTTTCAGATCCATATTTAAGCATGGTGCCCATGGCGGTGTCGGCATCGATATTTGCGTTTTCACGCTTCATGTCAGAGTCGGACGCTTTGCTAAACGTGATGTCTTTAAGCGTTTGAATGAGCCTAGAATTTGCATCGCGCACCCGACTGCGCTCTGCACGATAGAGAATATACGCCTTGGCAGTTTGCGTGAAACCTTCCTCTTGCAGCGTTTCTTCCACCACGTCTTGAATGCCCTCCACCGTGGGAGCGCTGCCACTTTTTGCGTGTTCATCGTCGAGCTTTGCCACCACTTTATCGGCAATTTCGCGTGCGGTGTCTATGCCTTGCATGGCAGAGCTTGCCACAAAAGCCTTGCGAATTGCGTCTGTAATTTTTTCCTCTTCAAATATGGCGGAACGACCGTCGCGTTTTTTAATTTCAGTAATCATTTGCGTATTCCTTTCTATAGGTGCATAAATTCTATTTTTTAATTTCGCTTACTTTTTTCTTGTTGCATATTTGTATTGCATATTTGTGTTACGCAAAACACGATTCTTAGCAAAACTCAATCCTTGGTAAAACCACAGCCCACAGCAAAGCGCACCAGTAACAAAAACGCACGCAGTAAAAATGCGCCCGCAACAAAACACGCCAACAACAAAAACGCGCCCGTGGCAAAAACCCCACAACACAAAACAAAAAAACATGCCCGCGGCGAAACCACAACCAGTAGTGTCTATAGCCTTGAAACATCACTAAATCTAGGGCGGTCAAGTTGGTGTTGCTTTATTGCAAAAAATTGGTTTTAGGGATTGCACATGCTGTTTTAATTAACCAACAGAGATTTCCTAAAAATTACCGAAACACACAATATATAGTATATATGCGCGTTCCTTGTGCATATATATAGTACTGTTGAAAAAAATAAATTCAACCCTTGACATAAAATTTATATGAATTACACACGACGCACAAATGCCTCTGAGCGTGCTTTTGATATGTGAATTTTCGCGCAGATGTTAAACAGGCGCGCCCACATTTGCACCAATGATTTTGCACGCTTTTATCAACCGCGAGAAACCCCTCACACTTTCAGTAAACAAAACAACACTCAACAAAGCACACACGCGCCCACATCTGTCCACCCACATCTGTGGTTTCCGATTTCAATCAACCCAACAATCAACCCAACAATAAAATGTATGTGAATAATCAACGATTAATCAACTTATGCTCACAGTTTTTATTTGTGGGTGTTATTATTTTGCGCGTTTTTTACATTCGACAAAGAGAAAGGACAAACATGAGTGATTGTTTATTTTGCAAAATTGTAGCAGGAGAAATTCCAGCAAAGGTTGTATACGAAGATGATATCTGCCTGGCGTTCGACGATATTGAGCCAGAATCTCCTGTGCATACGCTTCTTGTTCCAAAGAAACACTACGACAACTTAAACGACGATGTGCCAGAAGAGGTTTTGGGGCACATGTTAAAAACGCTTCCACATGTGGCAGAGCTAAAAGGCGTTCATGACAGCGGATATAGAACCATCATGAACACAGGCCCAGATTCGAGTGCTACAGTTGGGCATCTGCATATGCATTGCATGGGCGGCGTGAAATTTGGCAGAGCCACGTTTGAAAATTCTCAAAGATACAATGACAACAACAAATAATAATAACAACGAACAAACTGCAAGCGAAAGCATTGCAAGTCTTACGCAAAAAAGTTGTGAAGTTTTTTCTGATGAACTTGCTTCAAAAACAAGTGTGCCTGGAGGCGGGGCAGCAGCGGCTTATGTGGGTGCGCTTGCTGCTGGTCTCTGTTCAATGAGCGGCAATTTTACGCTCGGAAAGAAAAAATATGCTCACGTTGAACCGTGCGTTATAGGGCTGATAGATAAATGTGAAAAGTCTCGCGCCCGATTGCTTGAGTTGATGGATGCAGACGCTCAAGCGTTTCAAGTGTTGGCAAAAGCCTATAGCATTCCAAAAGATGACCCTGGGCGCTCAGATGCGCTGGAGCGTTGCACAAAAGATGCCATCACTCCCCCGCTTGAGATGATGCGCGAGGTGGCGCACACAATTGAGCTTTTAGAAGAAATGCATGAAGTGGGAAGCCGCATGTTGATTAGCGATGTTGGGTGTGGAGCTGCGCTTGGCGTGGCGGCATTGCAAGCATCATCGCTTAATGTGTTCGTGAACACAAAAGCTTTGAAAGACCGCGAATTTGCAAGGAACATAGAACAAGAAGCGGACTCGCTTTTGGCATATGTTTCACGGGCACAGTGCGTTTTTGATAAAGTGAACGAACATCTTCGCGATTAAACAGTGGCGCGCGCTCAAACCAACGCACAACCAACATATATACAAGTTGCGCAAACACGTTATGCAAATTTGCTGCCCCACCCACACTCACAAAACCCACTCATAAAACCCACCCATAAAATCATTACAAAAGAAACATAGGCAAAACCATGGCAAAAATACTTCTAGGAAAACCAGTCGCAGATGCAATTTATCAATCCCTTACACCTGATGTTTGCACACTTAAAAGCGCGGGTGTAAATCCAACGCTAGCCATAATACGCGCAGGTGAAAGAGAAGACGACATATCTTATGAACGCAGCATAGAAAAACGATTTAGTGAAATTGGCATAAATCTGCAGAAATTCACACTCGATGAAAATTGCACACAGGCTGATTTGTTAGATGTCATAGAGCGTGTAAACAACGATGAAAACATTCATGGTGTGCTTATGTTTCGCCCGCTGCCAAATCACTTAGACGAAAAGGCTGCAAGTTGTGCACTCAGTTCAAAAAAAGACATAGATGGCATAACACAAGGTTCTCTTTTCGGAGTGTTTGCGTCTGCAGATATAGGTTTTGCTCCTTGCACAGCAAGTGCTTGCATGGAAATGTTGAAGTTTTACGAATATGATCTTGAAGGCGTGAATGCCGTGGTGGTGGGCAGATCTCTTGTTGTGGGAAAGCCTGTGTCTATGATGTTGCAAAAAGCTAATGCCACAGTCACAATGTGCCACACTCGCACAAAAAACTTAGATGACATTTGTTCTCGCGCCGAATTGTTGGTTGTGTGCGCAGGACATCCAAACACCACCTGTGCGCACGCCACAAACAGTGAGCAAACAATAATTGACGTTGGCATAAACTGGAGCGAAAAAGAAAACAAACTCGTGGGAGACGTATGTTTCAACGAAGTGGAGCCTCTATGCAAAGCCATCAGCCCTGTGCCACGTGGTGTGGGAAGTGTAACCACGGCTGTTTTGGCAAAGCACACAGTGCGTGCTGCCAAAAATGCTTGCAACTCTCAAACGAAACACCCCTAAACACTAGATAGCTGCGCGTAAAAAGGAAAAGTATAAACAAAAATGCGCATAAAAAGTGGGTCACAAAACATAAGAACAAAAATGCGCATAAAAAGTGGGGCGCAAAACACAAAAATACAAAACAAAAAACACAAAAAAAGGGAGAGCCAACAAGCTCTCCCTTTTTGTTACTTTTCCTCTGTTCGTTGCAAGAAAACGTTTCACAAAAAACGTTTCTCACGCAAATCTAAAAACAGTGCAAAACTCAGCCCAAGCAAAAAACTTAGCCCAAGCAGAAGCATAAATTAACGCCCAAGCTTTGCTCTGCGCTATACACCGAACTAGGAATTCCATATTCGCTTACAAAATTAAAGCTTCTAGAATCCATTGTGCGTGGTGATCTTTCCCACCAAACGCTCTTTGTCGTGGTAGAGCCTTGAGCTACATTGCCTGCGCGTGTCTTCATCGTCAAAATGGAATTGATGCCAGATGCATTGATGTTTTTGTTCGCATAGAAAGCATATTGTGATCCCTCGCCTTGATATGACGTTGGAGCAGACTTTCCTGCCAATTCCACAAGAGAAGGAATCCAGAGTTTGTCTTTCGTTTTTGCTGGAACAACAGATGTAGCACCTGAATTTGTAGTTTTATCCACCTCTTTTATTGCACTTATAAACCCAGCATCTAGCTTTGCATAAAGAGCGCCATCCTCTTCATTTAGGCTTGCACGCAGAGCACTTGAGCCCCATCCGCCTTCATTGGTGGCAGTGGCATTCATCTGACCTGCATCAGGCAAGACATGTGTTGCTTGGAATGTCAATGCGCTTGCATCATTTGCATGTGCGCCTACCTCTATAATCCTAAATTCGATATATGCATCTTCGCCAGCATCGCTTGTGGTGGCTGTGTCTTCATCAGTTGCATCTTCACCAGAAGCGTTCCACTTAGTATATAAGTGATAATCGTCGTTGTTCATATAATCGCTATATTCAGCTTTCACAGCTGTGTCGCCATCTTTAATTTTAGAAACGTCGCTTTGAATCTCAGCAGCAGATTTCATCACGTTCCAAGCAGCAGCAACATATTTGTCGTTACTATTTTCTGTAAAGCTTGTGCCATCTGCACTAGCTGAAAGAATTGTTTTAGATGAAGATAGGCAATATGGACTTCCATTTGTTTCAGATGGCACCCAATTTGCATAAAGAGTCATGTTTTTTGTAACGTTATCTTGAGTTATATCCCATTTGGCATCCACAGAACATATCTCGTCGGTATACCAGCCCTCAACGCTCAATCCCTCGCGTGTGGCAAGTTGTGACGTGGGGTCTGTGATCGTTGAATCAACTTTCACATTTTGGTTTTCCAGCGTTGAAGAACATTTAGTTTCAAACTTCACGACAGCCAAAATGGATGCTTTCACGCTAGGTTTATTGAAATTGTAATTGTTTAAAGCTTCACCTGAAAGCGTGATATTTAGAGAAATTTCCTTATCGTTGCCCAATTCTGCATCTGGGAATTCACCTGATATGCTAGATATGCTCACACTATCATCACCGCAAAGCCCCACAAACTGTGCATTTTCCGTGTTAAAAACAACATCTGTGGTTCCATCATATGG
>CAVEFW010000187.1:0-3110 GCA_963615035.1 Phocaeicola dorei | reverse complement strand
CTAATATCACTAAAACGCATATAAACACCTTTATGGCGAATGCGTCGTGTTCGCTGCGATAAAGCGCATTTGTCTTGCGCATGGAAAGCGTGCGGGTGATGGTGCCAAAACCAAGCGATGCGCCCGCAGGCACAACATCGCCGTTGCGCAGGCGTGCCACATCGCTGGAGCTGAATTGTGTGGTGTTCAGGTGCGCGCCACGCGCTTGAGTGTTGCTTTTTTTGGCCTGGGTGTTGGCCATTTTATCTGAATTCGCCACGTGCGCCACCTCCCCCACGCAAGGCTGTCACCAAAAACACAGCGGCGCCGCCTATCGATATAAACATGCCTGTGGAAGTTTCCAACTCAGGGCCTGCCGTTATGGCAACAAGCGTATAGGCAGCCAAAACAAACACGGCGCCCAACACTGTGGCTGCAGGCAACAGATAGTTGAAATTTGGCCCTACGAGCCTGCGTGCCAAGTGTGGCACTAAAAATCCCACGAAACCCACCGTGCCGCAAAAGCTAATCAATATGGCGGTGAGCAAAGTGCAAAGAGCAATTAACAAATAGCGCATGTTTCGACTATCAACGCCCAGAGTGCGTGCTTCTTCCACATCTAGGGAAAGCAAACTCATGCGATTTCGCAGGCGCATGACAGCAAAGAAAGTGAGGGCGAGTGGCACCATGATGGCAACGATGTCTATCCATGTGAAATTGCGATAGAAACTTGACACCATCAAATCGGTTAGAAGTTGTGCCTTTGCGCTGTATGGGTTTTGCGCCACGTAAAAATAGCGCACCTCCGTTGAAAACGCACCCACAACACCGCCTATCACTTGCCCGCAAATTATCATCATGATGGGGCTTGCAGCACTCGATTTATTTTTCTTGTTGCTTATAGCCAGCACAAGCAAAACTATGCCTACCACCACCATGCATCCTGCAAAAGAAATCACTGCCAGGCTATATGTGGCAACCAAATATCCCAGCGGGTCGGCGTTAGGGTCGCCCACATATCCAGAAAGCCAAGGCACCGTGGTGCAATCGTCATCCACAAAGCAAATGAACCAAATCATCATGCCAAGCGTGGCTCCGCTCATAACGCCCAAAGTGGAAGGGCTCACAAGCGCATTTTTGAAAGACCCCTGATACACAGCACCGCACAACGCCAACCCAGCACCAGTTATGGCTATGACAACATAGCGAATCATCGTGTTGTGAAAAGGGTCGACGGGGTTTTCGTTTCCTGTAAACACGCTCACAAGCCCATTTAGGTTCGATTGAAGCGAACTTATGAACCAAGAAACAGAATAGTTTTCGGTGTATCCTGGGTTTACCAACAAAGAATTGAAGATGTTCTTTGGAAATATGAGTGCAAAAGCATATAGAGCAATCAACACCACGCACAGCACAAATATCTTTTGCGCGCGCGGGTCCACCTTGTGGCCCGCATCCACCGCTTGCGCATATATGTTTTGGGGCTGAGATTCAGCGGCACCTTTTTTTACTCCAGCAGCACCTTCTTCCACAAAAGATATGTTTGTGGAAGTGGCAGCATTATGTTTGATGTTGTTTTCTGTTTTTTTCTTTCGCTTCATGTTCACAATCGTCTAATCTATCAACTCAACAAACTTTTTAGAACCGAATACTCTCAGCAGAGAACAACATCTCTTCTGCCGCCTCTTCTTCTTCGTCTGCATCTTCTCCTGCGTGCCTTCGCGCAAACCAACGCGCCAAGCAAAAAGCACCTATGCCAGCAAGCACACACACCACAGCACATGCGATATATCCTGAAATATTGTTGACATTCATGTCGCCCTTTTCGCTATCTGCCACATCGTCATCATTCAAGTCGTTTGCATATGTTGCACTGCCGCCATCTTGCTGGTCTGCAGAAACACCCGCATCTTGCAAGGTTGCGTTTTGCGAATCAAGGCTCGCGTCTGACAAGCTTATGTCTGCCGATTTTATGTCAGCCAGATCAAGTGATGCAGCATTTTTCAAATTGCCAGACATACTTCCAAGAGTGGGAGTTGTGCTAGACCCGCCATCGAGCGTAGCGTTTCCATCTAACACACCAGAGCCGCCAGAGCTTGCCTTTGAATATTTAGCGAACACGTTCATGCTCTTTAAAACTGGCGTGGTTTTTTCGTCGAAATCGTTGCCGTCGGCATCCACCCACCCCAAAAAGCGCAAAAGCATTTCCCCAGTTGGTCGGTTGGCAAGCTGTTGGTTTGTATCCCACACAGTGCTTGCGTGATAGACACTGAGTGAATCCAGAAGCGTTGAATAGTCAGAGTCGTAAAACGCCACTATATACATGTTTTGTGTGAATTGCGCATAGAGTTTTACGGTGTCGCTTCCACCGCTTGCCGCCAGAGCACTGGCCAGCGTCATGTGACCTTGGAGCTCGGGGTCTTCGCCACTTTTAATAACTGTGTTTTGTTCGTTTGTGGTCCAGCCGCGGAATGTATATCCTGTGCGTTTCGGGTCATCGCCAAAAACACTTCTTATGTTTTGGTCTGGCGCAGCCGCACCAGAGGCTTGCAAAACGCCATCCACATAACACTCATAGGGCACAACTTGCGTGCTCTTTGAATAGATGGCGTAAAGAGTTGACGAGCCTTCATTTCCGAAAGAATCTGTGGTGTTTACTATTGGCGGGTTGTCGTTTTGCCATATGGGCACCACATCGTTAGCACGCGTGCTCCACCCCAAAAGCGTATAGACCACTGTGCCATTTGTTATGGTGTCTCCCACCTTGGCACTTGCAATTTGTTGGATGAGGGGGTTTGAGCCCTGCGTCCAATCGACATCTACAAATTTGTTGCCATAATACATGAAGCCAGATTTTTCAGACTGCACATATGTGTATAACTTGATTGTGGACCTCGATATCTCTTTGTCATATTTTGCGTAATATTTTGCGTTATCTGCATATCCATTTTGCGGCACGGGCACCACATCGAAAACATCTGTGTTTTCCGCTTTTGAGACCGCGGTTTCGGATGAATTATTCAAGGTCCACCCAGAAAAAATATAGGAATATCCATTTTTACTTAGCGGATAGGTTGGAAAGCTTGTGGATGTGTGCGCGCAATCGGAGAATTTCGGCTGCTCTCCTGCCT
>CAVEFW010000186.1:0-2457 GCA_963615035.1 Phocaeicola dorei | reverse complement strand
TTTGCCGCATTGGCTCGATGCGTAAGCATCCGCGTCCGAATTTGCACACTTCATGGCTTCGCTATATGCCGCCTTGTCAGGACATGTGAGCATGCGAGCGCGAGCAGTGCTTTTCACGCGCTTGAATATATCTTCAGTCAAATATGGCCCAGGATATGGCTCAAGTGAAGATGGCTTTAGTTGCAAAAGGTCTATCTGCGTTCTGCTGAACTCTAGTTTTCTATATTCGTATATCCATCTATACACATCTTGTCTAAAGCGTATCCCTTCATTTGTGCTTCTGGGTGGCAAGTGCTTTAGGCACCATCGGTTGTCAAACCACATATCACAGCCATACATTCGCAAATTAAGCAAATAATCCAAGTCTTCGCCGCGAGATATATAGGGGTCAAAAGCCACTCGCATGTAAGCCGTTTCACTCAGCGCCAAACAGCCTCCGCAAGAATGATTAGACCTGCTTAAACGCTTGCCATCCATGGCCTTGCTTATCCATGCGTTAAACAATTTTCGCTTTGGCCAGCGTTTGTCATACCACTTATCTTTTTTGGAAGCCAGATAGCTGCCTGCGGAATTTATGTAATACCCCGATTTAGCCAAGATGGGCACGCCTGCTCGAGTCATCTTCCCCAAGCCATACACTGCTTTGTTCAAAAAATCTGGGTCGTCTATTACTTCATCGTCGTCTATGAAAACAGCACAATCAAAACCTAGAATGCAAGAGAGAGCCAACCCATAGTTTCTGATGGCGCCATAGCTGCCAGTGCCTATTTCGTCATACAGCGTGCCCACACCCAACTGTTCCAATCGACGCTGAATCAGCTCCACTTCGTTAAACCCAAACACTGCCGTGTGCAATTCCTTGTTTTCGTGGCAAATTCGATGAACCTGGCGCTCTGCTTCATATGAGATGCGTTCCTCACATGCAACTATAACAATGATTTGCCCTATGCCTTCCACACATTCAAGCGACTTTAGACATCTGGGCAACTCTCCTGTGTTTCCAAGCGACGTTGCGTGATCGAATGTTTGTAATATCCCAGTTTGCAACTGCGAGCCAGTGTCTTTTACATAGGTTGGAATTACAACAACGGGGTTCATTTCTGTGTTTCTCCTTTGCTTTGATTATGCTTCGTTTGTGTTTTGTTATATGTTTGCGCACATTTTAGTGCAGGCGCTTTTTGCATCTTGTGCGTGCGCCTTCTGCGTATGTTGTGGCGCGGGCGCCTTTTGTGTGCGTGCATTCTATATCTGTTTTTCAAAGTTCAAATAATACAAACATTTTTTTGTGATGTAAAACACCGCCACATGTGCGCGTGGCAAAACTGCCGCCAATAACATAAACGCCACTGCTACCTCCGCGTGGCAAAATCGCCACCGCTAGTTCAACATGTCTTTCATCTTATCTTCCATCTCTTCGTTGCTAGGTGCCCTGGCCTCACTCATTTCAGCTTCATAATCCCAATCGTCATCGTCTTCTATGTTTGCCTGCTCAATATCTTCTTGCGTCTCATCGTCAATCTTAGATAGTGCTTCGCGGAAAATGTCTGCCACGCCGCTGTTTTCGCTTAAATTGTCCAGCGAATTGATGTCTCGAATAGATGCAGCGCTAACCTCGGCACTGCTGCTTGTGCTCGCAACACTTAGCGCTTGTTCTATGTCTGCTTTGCTTGTTGTGTTGATAGATTTTTCCCCTGCATTTTTCTCTATTGCATCATCTAGCGAATTGTTCACATCGTCTAGCGTTGCATTCTTTATCCCGCGTGCAGCTTCCACCAGTGCCGTTAAGTTTTCCGAATCCATATTCATCACAAGTCGCGCCGTGGTGCCAACGCCAATTTCACTGTCAACTTCCATGTGAGAGCCCTCGCCAAAATAGCTCTCCACGCGGTCGTGCACATTTTTAACTGCTATGCCCAAACCCGCAGATGAATCAGGGTGCAAGATGTTTTGTCTGGCTTTTTCGCTCATCCCACACCCGTCGTCTTGAATGGCAAGCGTCAAGTAATTTTCATCAACTCGAACGCGAATAGTTATATTCAACTTTTTTTCTGGAATGCGCGCATGGCGCACTGAATTTTCCACCAGCGGCTGAATCAGAAACGCAGGGATGTATGGCTCATCAACATCGTTTTCAAAACACACGCTCAAACTCAACTTATCTTCGCCAAATCGCGCCACCTCAAATTGAAAATAGCGCATCGTTTGCTCTATCTCTTTTGTGAGAGGAATCAAATCGCCCGTATTTTCCAAAACATAGCGATAAAACGTGGCAAATTCGCGCAAAAGCGTGCGAGCGCGGTTTGGGTCTGTGCGCACAAAAGACCCTATCGTGTTTATGGTGTTAAACAAAAAATGCGGGTTTATCTGGGCTTGAAGCGCCTTTAGCTCCATGCTTGTAGCAAGCCTGGTTTGCTCTTCTAATGCCACCGATGCCAGCTGTGTTGAAAGCAAATCTCC
>CAVEFW010000185.1:0-2397 GCA_963615035.1 Phocaeicola dorei | reverse complement strand
CGCGAGATATTAGTGAACTAATCACAAGGCATCACTGAACTAATGCGTTTGTGATTAAAACATTACGATTGCAAGGAGTTTTCATGGCATTAAGCGATGGCCCCATATCAGTTGAAGAAAACGAATTGTTGAACGCTCGCATGCTCGAACATCAAGCACGCTTAGAACAAGCGTCTGCCATGGAAAATTCTCGCCAGTCTGCGCCAGCACTTTTGCAGATAGACAACACTTATTATACGTATGTTGTGATTGACGATGAAGTTGTGCGCATTCAAAAAATGCGAAGTCAAGATGCGGTTGTGCGCGTGCCCGAGTTCATAGAGCAAAAGCCCGTGGTGGCAATATCTCCAGATGCCTTTTCTGGACAAACCAGCATAGAAGAGCTGTGTTTTCCCGATGCGGTGGTGAGCATTGGCGGGGGCGTGTGTCGCGGTTGTTCACGTTTGAAGCGCGTGGTCATGCCCGCAAACTTAGACGACTTCAACTCGGGTTGGTTTTCTTTTTGCCCAAATATCGAAGAGCTCACATTGCCTGGGCTATGGGAAAACGTGCGTGCGAGTGTGTTCGACTTGCCGAAGCTAAAGGTGCTCCATATAGGCGCAGGCACGCAACGTGTGGAGCCAGGTGCTTTTCAAAAAAGCAAGTTGGAAAAAATTGCTGTGAGTGAAGATAACCCTCACTTAAAAAGCGATGGCCGTGCGCTCTATTCGCGAGATGGTGAAAAGTTTTGGGTGCTTGCCTTGCCAGAAGTTGAATATGAAGTGTGTGCGGGCATAAAAACAATAGCCAGAAAAGCATTCAGCAGCTTTGAGTGTTTGGAGCGTGTGGTGTTGCCAGATAGCGTGTGCGACATCGGCGAATTCGCTTTCACGCGCACAAATCTGGCTGAATTTTTGGCTCCCGCAAATTTAAGGTGCATTCGCGAAAAAGCATTTTTCCGCTGCAAAAACTTGGAGCGTGTTGAATTAAACGAGGGCTTGGAAGAAGTGGGCGAGGAAGCTTTTGCATCCACTGGTCTTGAAAGCATCAAATTTCCGCGCAGCATTCAAGTGATAGCTAGGCGTGCAACAGCAGACACGAAAATCACGTATTCAGGGGCAAACCCCACTTTTGCAGTTCCAAGCGATGCTGAATATTTAAGTTTGGATGAACAGGGCGTGCTCTATAGCACTCAAGACGGGGAGTGCGTGATGGTGCAAGTTGTGGAACCAGCCGCCACACAGATAAAAGTGCGACCAGGCACTGTTCGCATAGCAGCTCAGGCAGCGCGTAACCACAAAAATTTAAGCGCGATAAAAATCCCAGATGGAGTGCGCGTGATAGAGCGCGAGGCTTTTAAGGGGTGCGTGGAGCTTTATTGGGTGGAATTGCCCGACACGGTGACCCGCATCGAAGACGAGGCTTTTCTAGACACAGCCTTGCAACATATAAATTTGCCAGCAAGCCTTGAATATCTGGGCACAAAGGCTCTAATAACATATGGTGCGCACCACACAGGCACAACGAACCCAACGCTTAAAGAAGTTGTTGTTCCAGAGAGTTTGCAGGGCCGTTACTTTGTGGTGCCTGGGCTTTTGTGTCAACGCAGAGAAGATAGCACAGTGCGCGTGATGGTGTGTTTGGGCGCCGAAGAAATTCATATTCCAGAAGATGCAACCACGATAGATGAATATGCCTTTGGCAACGCGCGAGGCATTCGCAAACTTTACTTTAGCGATAATATTCATAGCATCGGCATGTGTGGATTTGCTCTTAATTGTTGGCTAGAACACATTCACATCGACTTGAGCAAGCCTGTGGAAGGCCACGATCACTTTGATTTTTACTTCCCTTTCAACGACAGAGCAATGCAGCAGATAAAGCTTACTTTCTCGATGATGCGAAGTGTAGATCTGCACAGGCTTTTTGCAGCGTATGATCAGGTGATTGCAAACGGTGCGGGCTTGCAAGGCGGTCATGGAGATTCGGGCATGACGCTCTATGACCAAGCGCAACGTGTGGTCGCGCGCCTGGCAGACCCAATCTATATGAGCAAAGTTCACCGCAACATGTTTTTGTCTTTCTTGAAACATTCGATCGAGGATATATGTGTGGAAGTGGCGCGCAAAGACGACAGGCGCACGTTCGATGTGTTGTTAGATTTCGGATATTTAAACGACGAAAATTTGTTGCGCGTGATTGAGCGCGTGGGAAATATCCAAGATGCGGCGATGACGGGATATTTGCTGGAAGTGCGCCGCAGATTATTTAATAAGGAAATAATTGATTTTGAGTTGTAAAATGTGTGCGAGAAAAATGTGAGCGCGAAGAATGCGCGTGTGAATAATGTGCGATAAATGTGTGCGAGAAACCAACGAACGCAAATAACGCGCACGAAAAAATGATGAGCGCGAAAAT
>CAVEFW010000184.1:0-5121 GCA_963615035.1 Phocaeicola dorei | reverse complement strand
CTAAAATGTTTACGAATATGAGATATAACCACGGAATAGAAAAACCACCCGCAATGGGCAAAACCGTATTTAGCACGCCTAGGTCTATTGTTACAACCAAAGGAATTTCCACCGTAGGCGATATATCTGCAAAGTTCACAGCCATCAAACAAAAAATAGTTGCAATCAAAAATTGCAAAATCAGCTTTTGGCGAGGAGTTAAACCGAGCGATCGCTCAAAGACAACCTTTGAGGCATCGTCTGCCAAACCGACCAAACCTGTAAGAAATATGGCACTCAACAAAGTGAGCGTTTGCGCATCGGGCACCGCCACAATGAATGTGGCCAGCAAAACAGACACGAGCATAACAACACCGCCCATAGTGGGTGTGCCTTGCTTTACCAAGTGGCTTTGCGGGCCGTCTGCACGCACTTGCTGACCTATCGCTTTGCTCTTCAACACCCGAATCCAAGGGGGCGTTAGCAATATGGTGAGCAACGCTGAGATTATTGCAGCCAAGAAAACTAGAAAAGATGGATATGCGTGAAGGGAAGATAACAAACTTTCTCCTTTTGTTTTTACAAATTATGCCAGCTATTTCCAGCAAGCTATTTCTGGCAAACTATTTTCAATTCAGATGCAGCGCTTAATCTAAAAGTTTTGATGCCAATAGGTCTAGTTGCATGGCGTGCGACGCTTTCAAAAGCACAATGTCTTCGGGTTTTACAATTTCTTGCACGATGTCAAGCGCATCATCTGCATCCAAAACATGAGCTATTTTACTCTTTTCCATGCCTGCGTCGATTGCTGCATTATAAATATCGATGGCCTTTTTGCCTACACACACCAAAAAATCAATGTTGTTTTCTGCCGCCGTAATTCCTGCGCGAGCGTGTCCAGCACGTGACGTTTCGCCGAGCTCTTCCATGTCTCCCAAAATGGCTATGCGTGAAGCGGGCGTTTGCATGGATGCAAGCATCAACAATGCAGCACACATGGAATCTGGATTTGCGTTATACGCATCGTTTACAACCCTAAAACCGCGGGTGCTCAAAGACACCTCTTGTCTTCCAGATTCCGGTTTGCAAGTTGATAGCGCAGCGCAAATTTCTTCCACGCTAAAGCCGAAAGCCGCCGCCACAGCCGCAGCGGCACAGGCATTTGAAACATTGTGCGCGCCTCTAAGCGTCATGGCGCACTCAAAAACTCCGTCGTATACCGCTTCAAAATTTTTCACGTGCAACAAAAATGAAGGCTGACCTTGGTCGTTTAGTGTGATGTTTGTTGCCCAGACCACAGGCGCGTCTGTTGTGTGCGCGTAATCTTTGCTTTCTGCGTTTGGCGAGCCATCAAACTCAACGCATACAACGCCGCGCTTATCTATTTCAGATGCATCTTTTATGAAGTTGAAGTAATCATCGTTTGCATTCAGAAACGCATAGTTGGTGAAACTAGGTGAAGTTTTATCGTTGTCTAAATTTTCAACATGAAAGCCATTTTGATTTAGGCTTTTTGGCAATTCCGCTTTTGCACGTGCAACATTTTCCACGCTCCCCAAAAGCTCCACATGACACTCGCCAACGTTTGTAATAACACCCCAATCAGGCGAAGCGATGTTGCAAAGTTGCTCGATTTCTCCAAGACCGCGCATGCCCATCTCCACGATGACTGCTTGAGTTTCAGGATTTGCCTTCAAAATTGTGTTTGGCACACCGAGCTCATTATTTTGATTTTTGTCTGTCGCAACAACAGATAGTCTGGAAGCCAAAACATCGCGAATTAAGTTTTTCGTTGTAGTCTTGCCCACAGAGCCTGTAAGCCCCACAACGCGCCCATTTATGTGGCATCGCCACTTCTTTGCAAGAGCACTCATCGCATCTTGAGTGTTTTCAACTTTCAGAATTGCTGCGCTATGTTCACAAGCTGCTTCAAGCATATCGGGCGCAGGGTTGCTAGACACAAGCGCACAACGCGCACCGCTGCTAAAAGCGTCGCATACAAATGAGTGACCGTCCACCTTGTTTCCAGGCAAAGCCACATATAAACTGTTTTCTTCAACACATCGTGAATCCCAAGTGACACTTGTAATTATTGTGTTTGCAATGTCTTCGTTGAAATTGGTGTTTGATATAACTTCCGCATCTGTATACTCTGCAATTTTCTCTATAGATAGTCGCATTAAGTCATTCAACCTTTCTTGGTGTTTTTAAGGCCTGCTTTAGTTTAGCAGGCAAACAACCATTTAAATGTAAAAAACAAATCTCCGAAATCATTTAGACCTGCGGGTCTTAAAAAAATTTTGCAGAAGTAAAGCGCATTCATCACTCAACACGCCAGGCGTTACGGAAAACACATGGTTCAGTCGCGCATCTTCATTTATGCAATAAAGAGAACCCAACGCTCCCCCCTTTTCATCGAAGGCACCAAAGACACACCTATCCACGCGAGATTGCTGCATCAACCCCGCACACATGATGCAAGGCTCAAGCGTTACATATACACAACACCCACTAAGACGCCATGTGTTCAAAAAACTGGCTGCACGCAACATCGCCAAAAATTCTGCATGCGCAGAAGGGTCTTTCGTGGTCTGTCGCAAGTTAAACGCTCGCGAAATTATTTCGGGCTGCGCGTTTATGGGCTTTCGCGTTTCCTTGTTCACTGGGTCATAAACCACCACCGCCCCTATGGGCACTTCCCCCAAGTCTGCCGCTTTTTGTGCAAGCGTTAGTGCCTCGCGCATATACATCTCATCTGTTTTTAAAAGGCAGCACTCATCGGTGCATCTTGAAACAACAGCCGCATTTTTTTTCGCAAAGTTAGACATGCACTACACATTACTTTCTATAATTTTCCATCTTTTTTTGCTCGAAGCCACAATTATATGCTATTCTTCCAACCGCTTGTTTGCGATTGTTTGCAATTGTTGTTTTTTGAATTGCGAAAACAAACGCACAAAATCGAGCACGGAGGATTGGCCGAGTGGTTGAAGGCGGCAGTCTTGAAAACTGTTAAAGGGAAACCTTTCGTGGGTTCAAATCCTACATCCTCCGCCATATAAAAGTTAACCCTTGCAACGCACGCTGCAAGGGTTTTTGTTTTCTCTTGTTTGCTTTTATCTGCTTTTGTTTGTCGAGGTGAATGTGGTAAACACCCAAAATATTGCGCAAATATTGCAAATGCTATTTTGCGGATTCTTTGACATTTTTTTCGGAATTAGACGACGCCTCTTTAGCATTAGGCGAAACTTCCTTGGCGTTGTTGGAAGTTTTCGCGCTCTCAAGTGCAGCACTTTTTCTCTCATAGAGCTTGCGCCCCATATTGGCGTGCACTTCTGTGATGGGAGTTCTGCCGAAGTTAGCGTTATAGAGCGCATAGGTGAGCATGCAACAAATTGCCAAGCCACACACTGCAATCAAGAAACTCACCAGATGCAAAATGCCTTCCATCGTCTCTTCGCCACCGATAGCCAAATCTACGCCCACGGTGTACATGTTGTAACCACCCACAGGAATGAGCACGCTGAAGCCCTCGCCGAACACATTTGCGAGCACGCTCGAGAGGCCACAAGGAGCCAAAATAGCACCCATGCACCAAGCAAACATGAGCACATGCCAATGTTCAGCGTGATCTGGCAACACGCGGATATATATCTCCCAGACAATTTGGAAAATGATAGAGATAATTGCGCCCATCAAAAATGCTGCGGGAAAAATCATAGCACTCGTATTTTTCTCGGCAACGAAAGCAGGGTTCGCATTCAAACCTGTCACCTGGCAAATATAGCCAAACGCGATGCACACGATGGCACCCACCGCATTAAACCAAAGCACCATCCAGAGTGCGGGGCGCAAACAATCCCACACGCCCTTGCCGCGCGTCCAAGGAGTAATCGATTTCATGCCTATGGCCATGGCAAAGCCCGAAAATGGCAAAAACGAACCAAAGTCTGCCCATTCTCCCATCAACTGATAGATGGCATAGCCACCCAGAAAACACCCGATGATGCCCATAGACACAAGCGTGATGCCACCCGAGAAATTGCCCCATGGCGCGCTCACCACTGGCGTTTGTTGCCAACATGTAAGAATTGCTTGCGCCACCAAACACAGAGCACCGCCTATCAAAGCACTCAAAACTACCTTTTTCCAAACTTTCATTGAGCCTCCCTCTTATAATTTTAAAAACATTACATCGTGCGCAACTATAAATTTACGCACGGTGAGGTATCCTAACATGAATGCGCGCGCAAATAGCAAAAGATAAGGCAGGAGGTAAAAAATGCCGAAAAATTTAGATGCCACGTTAAGCGATGGCACTTCAATCTATGACGATGAAGATTGGGGCGATGATGAGTGCGAATGTGAAAATGAGTGCGAGTGCTCAGATAACCAGTCGCGCCGAAGCAAGTCGCACCAGCACGAATTGCACCCCTCAAAGCCAGAAACAAAAACAAATGAAACGCAAGGCGCGGGAGCAGGCGCAAAGCATGGCGAAAAAACGGGCACAAAGCTAGAGGCAAACCAAAAGGCAAAGCCAGAAACACCACAAGAAACAAAACCAGAAGTGAAACATCTCACGCACAAAGAAAAGCAAAACATCATCATCGGTCTTGCCGTGCTTATGGCGGTGGGCACCGCGCTGGTGCGCTTTATTACTTATTAAACGTGTGCGTGCACTTAAAAGCGCACGCAAATTGCCACGACGCAACTGGCAACGCTTGCGATGTGGGAGCACCCAAAAACGCCTCGCACGCCACACAACAAAACTCTAGCGCAACACTACTTCTTCTTCACACAATAAAGCGTCACAGCACTAAACTTTAATTTCTCATCACTCGGAATTGTTTCTACCGTGCCTGTCTGCACAAAGCCGCGCTCAGGTGTCACCTTGTATTTATTGCGAATTTCAGGCTCTTTAAACCCTGCACGTTCCAGCCAAAAGAAATTTTCTTCCTTTGTTTTAGCTGCCTGAATAGAATTTCCTATGTGCTTTGCCGCTTGAACCACTTTCTCGTCGCGTGGCATATCGGAAAACACAGTCTCTGCCACTAAAAGCCCGCCCGGGCGCAGCACGCGACCAAATTCTGATATCGCTTGTTTTTGGTCGAACAGAAGCGTCATAACGTTGTTGATATAGAT
>CAVEFW010000183.1:0-11983 GCA_963615035.1 Phocaeicola dorei | reverse complement strand
ATATATAAATAGATATATAAGGAGAAAGATGAATAATACGTGTCCTGTGTGTGGAAATGTGGTTGGTGCCAATTCGTCTTCGTGCGGAATATGTGGCTTTAAGTTGGTGGGCACCACACAAAAATTCACACCCATTCCAGAAGACTTTGAAGACTTCAGAAACGAAACACCACCGCAAAATCAGATGTATCACTTGCGAGTAACGCGCGGTACACAAATCGGCAGCACATATGAGCTTACAAGTGATGTTTTGGTTATAGGCAGAAACCCCAACAGCGATATTTTCCTAAACGACATGACAGTTTCGCGCAAACATGCCACGCTATCGAAAACTTCAACGTCATATCGCATAAAAGATGAAGACTCATATAATGGTGTATGGGTAAATGGTCAAGCGATTAGCGATGCCATATTAAACGAAGGCGATCAGTTGCAAATTGGTGCTTTTCGCTTGGTTTTTGAAAAATAGTTTGCGTCTTAAGGCAACCTTGCGTGCAAAAATGGTTAGCGCACAAGAATGGTTTGTTTGCAAAATGGCCGCGCGCAAACTGAATGCACGCTATTTATTAGATGTCGCCTAAGTAAGGCCTAAAGGAGAACGTATGGAATTATTAAGCGGAAATGAAGCAATAGCACGTGGTGCAAAAGATGCTGGTGTAAAAATTGCAACAGCATATCCGGGCACACCTTCAACCGAAACGCTCGAAGCGTTTGCTAAATTTGATGGCGTATATGCTGAGTGGTGCACAAATGAAAAAGTGGCAGTTGAAGTGGCGCTGGGTGCATCGGCTGCGGGGGCGCGCGTGCTTAGCACAATGAAACACGTGGGAGTAAACGTGGCAGCAGACCCAATTTTTACTGCTGCATACACTGGCGTGGGTGGTGGCATGGCCATTTTGGCGGCAGACGACCCTGGCATGTATTCCTCGCAAAACGAACAGGACTCTCATTTCTATGCAGCTGCTGCGCACATTCCCATGCTTGACCCAGCCGATTCTGAAGAGGCTTATCAGTTCGCAAAGCAAGCATATGAAATATCTGAAGAGTTTGACGTGCCAGTGTTCATTCGATCGTCTGTTCGCATATCACACACAAAAACACCTGTGAGCGTGGGAAGTGTAAGTGCAGATGCGGGCGATGCGTGCAATGCAGATTTGCATTCAGGCGATTTATGCGCAGTCGACGCAGGCGTAGACGATAAGTGCAAAGGCAATGCATGCGATGTTGAGCTGCCCGAATACAAAACACGCCCTGAAAAATGGGTCATGATGCCAGCCTTTGCAAAGCCAGCACGCAAAGTGCAACTAGAGCGCATAAAGAAACTTGAGAGTTGGGCAGATTCATCGCCCCTAAACTCTGTAAGCAAAAAAAGCACGCAAATTGGCGTTGTATGCTATGGATCTTGCTATCAACACGTGCGCGAGGCTATGCCTAACGCCTCAATCTTGAAGTTGGGCATATCTTACCCGATGCCCAAACAAACACTGCAAAATTTCGCTTCTAGCGTAAAACAACTCTACGTAATAGAGGAAGGCTCAAATTATTTGCATGACGCAGTTTGTGCTTGTGGCATAGATGTGTGTGAAAACCCTGATAGCTTGCCTGCATACGGCGAGCTAACTCCAGGCACAATTGCACATGCATTTTCAGACTTCGATGTTGTTGATGCTAAATTTATGCAAAACAAAAACAAATCTGTGTTGCAACTTGAAAGCGCATCAAACAACTTGCCAAAGCGACCCCCTGCTCTATGTCCTGGTTGTCCTCACCGCTTGGTGTTCAAAGAGCTGTCACGCGCAAACGCCATAGTTACAGGCGACATTGGCTGTTACACATTAGGAGCTTTGCCGCCACTTTCCGCCATGGATACAACTGTTGACATGGGAGCGTCTGTTTCCATGTCGCATGGAATGGAGCTTGCGATGGCAGGCAAAAAACACAGACCGATCTGTGCTGTGATAGGCGATTCCACGTTTGCGCATTCTGGTTTAAGCTCGCTTATTTCCACTGTATACAATAGTGGCGGTGGCACAATTTGCATTCTTGACAACAGAACTACAGCCATGACCGGCAGACAAGGCAACCCCTTTAACGGTGAAACTCTTCAAGGTCGCACTACACGCGAGATTGACTTAGAAGGTGTTATTCGCGCCATCGGAGTTGAAAGCGTGCAAACAATCAACCCTCACAACATGAAAGACGTTCGTCGCGCAATCAGGGGTGCCACTGAAACTGATGAACTTTGTGTTTTGATATTCAAATCTCCGTGTGCACTTCTTTCAAAAAAGCGTGATGCTCCATATTTCATAAGCGATGCATGTCGTGATTGTGGAGTGTGTTTATCTTTGGGCTGTCCTGCCATATCAAAACAAAAAGATGGCGCGAAGATGCAAATAGATGCTGAAATGTGCGTTGGTTGCGGGCAATGCGCTCAATATTGCGCATTTGGCGCCATCGCTCAAACGCAGAGATAAAGAGGGGAGTTGCATACTATGACTAACAACATCAACGCGGATAAATCGCAGACAAATAACGACACTACCACTGTTTTGCTCTGTGGAGTCGGTGGTCAAGGCACAATATTGGCAGCAGATCTTTTAGCTCGCGTTGCCATGGCAGAGGGCTTAGATGTGAAAGTCTCTGAAATTCATGGCATGTCGCAGCGCGGAGGAGCCGTGAGCACTGTAGTGCGCTTTGGAGAAAGCGTGCAATCTATGGTGGTAGATCTGGGTTGTGCAGACTATGTCGTTTCCTTTGAAAAAATAGAAGCTCTTCGCATGGCGGGTTATGTGACGTCGAACAGCACCGCCCAAAAGGGCAGCGCCGCTCAAATGAGCGAAAATAGTGCTGGTGTTTTGCTTGTGAGCGACGAGGTCATAAAACCGCAATCGGTTTTGACAGGCGAGTGTGAACTTCCTGAAAATATAAACGAGCAACTAAAACAAGTTTGTGCCAAAGTTGTGCCTGCATACGATTTAGCAAAGCAGGCTGGCACTCCAAAAGCTGCTAATGTTGTGCTTTTAGGCGCACTTTCAAAATATCTAGATTTCAAAGCCGACACATGGGAAAAACTAATCAAGTTGCGCGTTCCAGAAAAATATTTAGCCGAAAACTTGAAAGCGTTTGAACTTGGGCGCAGCGCTGTTGAATAACTCTTGTTTGTCGCACGCATCATTTGCCCCGCCAGCAGAAAATGCGCCCTGTGTATGCCGCTTGGCTCCATCTCCTTCTGGCAGAATGCACGCGGGAAATATCTTTGCTTCTTTGGTCAGTTGGCTTGTAGCTAAAAGCAGCAGTGCTGGCAGCTGTAAAGTTGGGTGTAACAATGCTGGTAGCAGCGATGTCAGGCACGGCAATGCAGGGTGCAACAATGCCAATAACAGCAATGCTGGGCGCGTGGTTTTGCGCATAGATAATTTGGATGATGCACGCTCAAAGCAAAAATATATCGATTATGTCATGCGCGACTATAAGCTTTTGGGCATCACGTGGGACGCGGGGCCATATTATCAAAGTGATAACACTTCTAGCTATGAGCTGGCATTCAAAAAATTGCAAAACTTAGGTCTAGTATACCCTTGTTTTTGTTCACGAAAAAAGATGCAAGCAGCCGATCCAAACGCATCTCAAGCACCTCATAAACTATACAAAACAAACAAATGTTCTTGTTGCAACTTATCAGTTGATGAACAAATGTCTTACACAGAAAAACTAAAGCAAGAGGGCAGGCGACCCTGTTATCGCGTGAGTGTTGCCAAACTGTTTGATTATTTACATGCAACGCACGGCGCAAAACAACAGTCATGTCACCAAATGTTTTACGACATGTTTAAGGGAGCGCAATCATATAACCTGTTGCAAGATTATAGCGATTTCATAGTTAAAAGATCTGATGGCGCATATGCCTATCAACTGGCAGTTGTGATAGACGATGCAACAGAGGGCATCAACACTGTTGTGCGCGGGTGCGACTTACTGTCTTCAACTCCGCTGCAAATTGCTCTTGCAAACGTTTTGGGTGTTCCTCGCATAAATTACGCACACGTTCCGCTTATATGTGCTCCCGATGGGCGCAGGTTGGCAAAGCGAAACAGCGATGCATATCTCGATGAGTTGTTGAAAAAATATAGAACACCTGAATCGATAATAGGACATATTGCATACGTTACAGGCATCACAAACACGCCCGACCCCACAACACCCACACAGCTCCTAGAAATTTTCAACCTCTCTAAAATGAAACAGAAGTGGGGAAGTGTCGAAAAAATCATCCAACACCAAGGCAACCCGCCAAAATCGCTAGCGCATAGAAAGTGTTTAACGTGATGTTAAACGTCACGGCACCGCCCATAGCAGCCCCGCGAGCGCTTAGAGTTAGTGGGTTTTTCAAGAGAGAAAGGCATATGGGAATAAGTGCCAAAACCATAAACACACACACCCAAACACCGCATGAAAAAAACAACCCAACCAAAACAATCACACACAAAATTGCAAACGTCATTACAAATATATAAACATTCTTAGCACGCTTTCTGCCTAAGATTACCGACAATGTGCGTCTTTTCGCCTCGATGTCTTTTTCTATGTCGCATGTGTTGTTTGTGAAATTTATCAAGCCGATGCACAAGATTAGGGGAATAGAGCACACAACGCACTTTAAGCTAACACACCCCAACAACACATTGCACGTGGCAAGCATAATTAGTGATCCCATCACTATGCCACTCACTGCTTCACCGAGCGGCATATAAGAAATAGGAGTTTTTCCAACAGAATATAGAACAAGCATCAAAGCACCAATCAACCCGATGATAAGTGTTGTCAAGTTGCTTTGAAAGACCACATATAGCCCCAGCACAAGCGCCAAGGCCATCAAAACGAAAAAATAGACTAAAACGCTTCGCAGGCTTACGTTGTTATAGACTAAAACCGCATCTGTTGAGTCCAGCTGATTTTCTTTTGTGTCTGCGCCTCGTTTATAGTCCATATAGTCGTTTAACACATTCACGGCACTTTGCATCAAAACAGATGTTACAAGCATGCATATTGCTAAAGGCAAAGATATTGAGTCAGCCGCATTTTCTGCGCTTGACACCAAGTCAAAAACACCTAGACCAAGCAAAGATGCATCTTGCGCGTCCCAGCTAAAAGACCATTTAAAAAACCCAACCTTAAAAATTGTTTCGCTTATAGAAAACACTAACCCAAGCAAAACAGGCATGATGGCAGCACTCCAAGTGTGAGGTGCTGCCAGCTCTAACATCATCTTAAAAGTAAGTCTTGATTTATTTTCAGATGTAATCACGTCAAAAACACGTCAGAAATTTTAGCCGAGCGGGTCGCTAGCCGAGCGGGTCTTTAGTCAAACAAGTAGTTAGTCAAGCGGGTCGTCGAAAGAATCTTCAAAGAGATATTCTTTTGTTTCAAGCCAGTTCACATTTGAAATCTCAGGAGATACGGCACTGGCATCATCCCAAATAGTAGGGCGCGTGCGATAAAATTTCCATTCATCACTTGCCACCTTAAGCGACGTTATGTGCTCTACGATTTCCGCTTTCAGCTCGCCTTCTTCAAAACGTCTGCACTCTTTAACGCTCATGTTTTCCAGCCTTTTGAGCAAAGTTAACTCGCCCGCTTCATTGCGAAAATAATACGCATAATGGCTTTCATTTCCAGGTTCAGGGGCGATGATTACAAGCCCAATTCGCCTTGGTGGGTCGATGTATTCCACAGAAAATGCCTTCATATGTCGCATGTTGCCTCCTTGATTTGTTAATACATTTGTTAAACAAAGTTATAAACGCTTGAATATTTATTATTAGTGTGTATTATTGCACAATCTGTTAATCGCTCGACGAAACATTAAAAATTATCAAGGAGAACCCAGAAAAATGAACACTGAAGCAACGAAAGACACAATTTTATATAAACGCGATGGCGCATATATTCCACGCATCGCTGCAATCCACGATTTATGCGGATATGGAAAATGCTCGCTTGGCATAGCCATTCCTGTGCTATCTGCTGCCGGGTGTGATGTTTGCCCTGTGCCAACCGGGCTTTTCAGCTCACACACTGCATATCCTGGCTTTTATATGCACGACACAACAGACATATTGAACGACTATTTAAGCGCATGGTCGAAAATCGGAGTTGAAATAGATGCCATCTATTCGGGATTTCTAGGCTCAGCCGAGCAGGTGAACATAATTGAATCGGTATATGAAACATATCCAGACGCCTTGCGCGTGGTGGACCCCGTCATGGCAGACCATGGAAAGGTGTATCCAACATATACCCCAGATTTATGCAAAGCCATGGCACGCCTTGCTAGTTATGCAGATATTTTGACGCCAAATTTAACCGAGGCTGCCATCATTTTGGGAAACCCGATTGAAGACGAGTGGGAAGGCGCAAACATAAGCGATAGTCGCGCATGTGAGTTGGTGAGCGAGCTTGTGAATTTAGGCTCTAAGGTAGTGGTGTTAAAAGGCATTCAGCGCGAAGATGGCGTAATCAGAAATTTTGTTGGCGGAAAGAATTTTGAAACTGTGCAACTGTCAAACGAATATTTGCCTTACATGTTGCATGGAACAGGAGATCTATACGCCAGCGCACTTCTTGCAGCAATCATGGCAGGAAAACCTGTGAGCCACGCCGTTGAATTTGCTGGAAACATAACACACGATGCCATGATAGTTTCTGCGAAACAGCCAAACTTCAAAGAGCGCGGCGTGTCATTTGAAACTCTGCTTGGCGATGTAACAAAATTGTTGTCATAGCGTAAAGCTGGGTCTTGAAATTCTGTTGGAAATGCTTTGGTTTACATAACATTTATTATCAAAAAAAAGTAGGCGAGAGATAAAAGAAAAGCGCTCGAAAGTAAGACAGAGACAAAAAAGAGAAACGAAATCCAGAATGTTTAAGGCAGCGCACACATCATGCAAAAAACTAGTTTCAAATTAGCACTTGCACAATGCTCTTATTTAGACACGCACGCGTTGCAGAATTTAGATGCGTGCACATCGCAAAAATTAAATGTGTGCGCGTCGAAAAAAAATAATTTGCGAAAAAATAATGCATGCGGCGCATCTGGCGATTTGTGTTTTGGCGCGCAATATAAATTCAGCGACATTTCTCTTAATTCCAGCACTGTCGCTTATAAAGAAAAAGCGCTTGACACTATAGAAAATTTTGCGCAGCGTGCAAGCAACGCTCATGCAAACATGATTGTGTTTCCTGAATACATGATGACGCCTTACGATGTAAGCTCCAGCGAATATTTTAAGGCTGCAGAGCCAATTGATGGCGAATTCACTCAAAGCATTTGTGCGTGCGCCAAGAAAAACAATATTTGGATAGTGTGTTCAATTAACGAGCGCAACCTCGAGGGGCTGCCTTTCAACACGCTTGTAGTTATCGACAACTTTGGAAGCGTTGTTTCACACTATAGAAAAATACATTTGTTCGACTCTTACCAATCGCGCGAGTCAGACAAAATATGCGCTGGAACGCACGCGCCAAAACCCATAAGTGCGCCGTTTGCTTGTTTTGGTTTAGGCATATGTTACGACTTGCGATTTCCTGAAATCGCGCGTGAACAATGCGTGCAAGGCGCGCAAGTTATGCTCTATCCTGCCGCTTGGATGAGCGGCGTTGAAAAAATAGAACAGTGGCATGCCCTATTGAGGTGTCGCGCCATTGAAAACACAGCTTATGTTGCGGGTGTGTGCAGATGTGATGAACAATACATCGGAAACACTTGTCTATATGACCCGAACGGCAAACTTTTGGCGCAACTAAACCAAAAACAAGACTTGATTGTGGCAGACATCGACTTAGGTTATTTATCGAGCGTGCGAGAAAAGATGCCTACGCTTAAATGTGCGAAGAAGCAAAAACTGTGCTGATATTTGTTCTTGATTCTTCGCTGATATTTCTTGAACATCTATATTTCTTGTTAATTTTTGGCTGTCTTACGCCCATCAAAATGCAACGGCGGGCCTTGTGCTGGGCGTGCTCTATACACCGCTGCCGAGATGCACGTGTTCTATACTCCGCTGCTGCCAAAACCTGCCCCACAGCGACTAGTTTCGCCCAACTCGCCCACTTCAACAAGTTCTACGTGCGGCACTTCGATTACCATGAATTGAGCAATTCTATCTCCCACAGAAATGTGGAAGCTATTTTCTCTATCAAAGTTTTGCAATACCGCCTTTATTTCGCCTCGATAATTGCTATCAACAAGCCCTGGGCTGTTCACAAGCCCCACACCGTGTTTCAGCGCCAAGCCACTTCTTGGCAAAATGAGCGTTGCAAATCCGCTTGGCACTTCAAGACATATTCCAGTTGGCACACACGCGCGCGCCCCAGGCTCTAAAATAACATCAACGCATGAGCGCAAATCCATCGCAGCATCGCCTATGTATGCATACTTAGGCAAATCGAGCGCATCGTTTAATTTCTTGATTTTTACTTTTATCTGCATTTTTTTATCTCTCATAGATTGGTTGGATTATTTTTTCGGCTGGCTCGAGCTTTCTGTAAAGGTTGCTCTATTTAATTTCCCAGAATTCAAACGTGCATTTTTTATCGAACGTTTGCCATGTTCTCAAGCAACTTTGAAAACTCTTTCGTGCTCTGAAAATCCATATAAACGCTTGCAAAACGAACATAGGCAACTTCATCTATGGAAGCCAGGCGATTTATGACAGCTTGACCTAACTCTTTAGACTTCACTTGAGTTACCATCTTGTTTCTTAAGTCTAGCTCTATATCTTCGATGATTTGCAAAATTTGCTCAGATGTAACAGGACGCTTTGCACACGCAATCAAAAGCCCGCGAAAAAGTTTCTCGCTATCATATGCCTCAGACGACCCGTCAGATTTAACGACAATCAAAGGGTTGTCGCCCACGCGCTCATAAGTGGTAAACCTATATTCGCAACTCAAACATTTTCTGCGCCTGCGAATAGAAGCACCATCTTCTGTTGGCCTTGAATCCACGACTTTCGTTTCAATGTTTCCACACGATGGGCATTTCATGCGCACAGCCTTTCTGTTTTTTGCGACTTATTGACAAATGTTTTACACATCATTTGTTGAAGTGTTTTTGTGTTTTTCACTTTTTTCATCGTCCCTCGAATTTTACCTGAGGATTACTTATTGTTGCAAACTTGACGAAAAAAGTTAACTTAAAGACATAAATAATGCTTGATCGAACTTTTGTTCGCTGTTATAATTCAAACATTAGTTCTATTATTTGCGTTCTATCTAATTTGCATGCGTTTAGTTTTAGCTAGTTGAAAGGGTGTCTAACATGGTGTCAAATAAAAATAAGCCTCTGACAGAAAGACAGCGCGCGATTTATGAATTTATCAAAGAGTGCATCCAGCAAAACGGCTATGCGCCTTCCGTGCGTGATATAAGCACGGCTGTGGGCTTAGCCTCCCCTTCTTCTGTGCACGTTCACTTAAAAACGCTTGAAGAAAAAGGATACATAAACAGAAGTGCCATGAAATCTCGCTGCATTACTCTCACTAATAAATCTGATATGGGGGCAGGCGGCGGGGAATTTTCAAACAAACACCATGAGGGCAAACACCTTGACGGAATGGTAAACATTCCACTTGTCGGACAAGTTGCAGCTGGCACGCCCATATTGGCAGAACAAAACATCGAAAGCGAAATTTCACTTCCCATAGAAATTGTTGGCGATAGCGCGTCTTTTATGCTCACTGTTCATGGAAATTCAATGGTTGAGTGTGGCATAAATGATGGCGATTATGTGGTGGTGAAAGAACAAAAAAGCGCAGATAACGGTGATATCGTGGTCGCCATAATCGACGATAGCGCCACAGTGAAACGATTTTACAAAGAAAATGACCACATAAGATTGCAACCAGAAAACTCGAGCATGCAACCTATAATCACAAAAGATTGCTTAATTGCTGGCAAGGTTGTTGCAGTGTTTAGAAAGATATAACTTGGAAACAAAAAAAGTTTTGACGTTCTATCTGCCTTTGTTGGGCGGCAAACTTTTTGTGCGCAGTAAACTTTTTACGCGCAGCAAACTTTTTACGTGCAGCCCTGCATAGGAGAATACGTCCAGCCCTGCAAAGAAAAACAAAAAATTTTGCTTTTATTGAGTGGCATTAAGATATAAATCAATAGTTTTGCTAGTCAAATCATCATAATCTAGATTTGTTGCATCCAACCAATTTATGCGTGAGTCAGCCTTAAACCAAGATATTTGGCGTTTTGCATAGCGTCTGGTCTGTCGTTTGATTTTTTCAACTGCCTCACCAAGTGAACAATCGCCATCAAAATATTCAATTATCTCTTTATATCCTATAGCCTGTTTAGACGTGAGGGCATCCGCAAACCCTCTGTCAAGCAATGCTTTCACTTCATCTATCAAGCCTTGCTCTAACATTTTGTCTACGCGAGAGTTTATGCGCTCATACAAAACTTGTCTGTCTAT
This sequence comes from Phocaeicola dorei, assembly GCA_963615035.1. GTDB lineage: Bacteria > Actinomycetota > Coriobacteriia > Coriobacteriales > Eggerthellaceae > CAVEFW01. The sequence continues at coordinate 1,500 of CAVEFW010000183.1, read as the reverse complement.
TTGCAATCCAACAAACACGGCTGGCAATGCTTGCGGGATGCTCGATAATTTTTTTGACATATCGGCATAAGATGTGCCAGCATCGTGCATCTCTAGCGCGCGTATAACTCTCTTTGAATTGTTCGGGTGAATGATGGCAGCACTTTCGGGGTCTAGTTTATCTAACTCATCCCACACCGCCTGTGCGCCAAGGGTGTCAAGCATCTCTAGATATTGCTCACGAATAGGGTTTTGCGTTTGTTCACCTTTCGGCATATTGTAGTCATCTATCGCACATCGCACATAAAACCCAGTGCCGCCACACAATATGGCAACACGCTCTCGCCTTTCAATATCCAAAAAACACTTCCTGGCATAATCTTGAAACATCTGAGCACTATATGCCTTATCCAAAGTGGTGATATCTAGCCCAAAGTGAGGCACGCGCCTTTCTTCTTCAAGCAACTTCCCTGTTCCTATGTCCATGCCCTCATATATCTGCATAGAATCTGCGCTCACCACTTCCCCACCGATTTTTTCAGCAACGCGCTGTGCAAGTTCAGATTTGCCTGACGATGTGGGACCAACAATGCAAAGAATGGGCTTTTTCAATTCATAGGATTTATCCATAACGAAGAACTACGCGGTCGTGTGAGCGCCCGTGATTGCTTGTGCGCTTGTTCGCGCATTTGCCCGCGCACTCGTCTGCGCGTCTTTGATTGCCTGGGCATTTGCATGCGCACTCATCTGCGCGTCCGTCTGCGCGGGCATGCTTTCCTTCGTGTGTGCGTTTGCTTTTGCTCCCCCGCCCGCTTGCAAAAGCGTGCCTGAAAGATACCAAGTTTTAGCTTCATCTATATGAACGTTTGCAAATTCACCAAGCAAATTTTCAATAGAAGCTCCCTCTGGAATTTTTGCATGAACAGTCTGATTTTTCGGGGAATGACCAACCAAAATGTTGGGGTCTCGCTTGGAAGTTCCCTCAACTATAATCTCAACAGTTTTGCCCGCATCAGCTTGATTTGCACTATAAGCACACTCTTGCACCAAATTGACCAGCCTGTCAAAACGCTGTTGCACAATCTCGTGTGGAGTGTCATCTTCCATCTTTGCGGCAGGTGTGCCCTCGCGCTTTGAATAGATAAACGTAAACACTTGCGTGTAACCCACCTGTTTCACCAAGTCATATGTTTCTTGAAAATCTTTTTCACTCTCGCCTGGAAACCCAACGATGATATCTGTAGACAAGGCGATGTCGGGGCGCACACTGCGCAGCTTGTCCACCAGCTCAAGATAATGTTTGCGCGTATATTTCCTATTCATCTTATCTAAGATTGCATCAGATCCAGATTGAACAGGCAAATGAAGCGCTGGTTGCAAGGAAGGCAGCTGGCCAAAAGCGCGAATAACTTCATCTGTTAAGTCTTTAGGGTGACTGGTGGCAAAGCGCAGCCTTGGCACTCCAACGTCATTCACACGCTTCAACACCTCTATAAATGATGGCTTGCCATACAGATCGCG
>CAVEFW010000182.1:0-4151 GCA_963615035.1 Phocaeicola dorei | reverse complement strand
GAGCGTTGCCACTTCGCTGGCTCATGGCAATGTTGGGCTGACAGAGGTGCCGGTGCGCCTCAAGCGCAACCCGCAAGGCATCTTGGCGCAAGATGTGCTCATGCCCGAAGACAGCCTGATAGTTGCTGTGTCTTCTTCTCAAAACGATGTGAACGTTGTGAATGATGACACAATGCTCATGCCTGGCGATAGCGTTATAATTGCAGCAGATACGGAAGTTTTACCCGAAGCACGCGCACTTTTACGCGGGCTTTAGTTTTACCTGAAGCACGTGCACTTTTGCGAGGGCTCTAATTTGCCCTAAATTTGCCCTAAAATTTACAAGCAAACAAGCAAGCCCAAAGACGAAAAACTAGAAAGGTCTTGAGATGATTAACCGATACACACGCCCTGAAATGGGCAAAATCTTCACTCTTGAAAACAAATTTAGCGTCTGGCGCGAAATAGAGGTTTTGGCTTGCGAAGCACAAGCTGAACTTGGATCTAGCGGCATCACGAAAGAAGAAGCTGCTTGGATACGCGAACACGCCGATTTCAGCGTGGAAGAAATTTCCGAGATTGAAAAGGTTACAAACCACGACGTGATCGCATTCACCACTTGCATGGCAAACTACATCGACCGAAACGTTCCTGATGGCCAAGAAAAACCAAGCAGGTGGGTGCACTATGGCATGACAAGCTCCGATTTAGGCGACACCGCTTTGTCTTATCAAATCACTCAGGCAATCGACATAATCTTAGAAGACATCACCGCGCTGGGAAAAACATGCAAAAGGCGTGCGTTTGAATTTCAAGAAACACTGTGTGTGGGGCGAACTCACGGCATTCACGCAGAACCCATGACTTTCGGCATGAAATTCGGCAGCTGGGCATGGGCGCTAAAACGCGCAAAAACGCGCATGTTGCAAGCGCGAGAAGTGGCAGCATGCGGTGCAATATCGGGGGCAGTGGGCACATATAGCAGCATCGACCCGTTCGTGGAAGAATATGTGTGCGAAAAAATGGGGCTCAAACCCGACCCGCTTTCCACGCAAGTGCTCGCTCGCGACAGACACGCACAGGTGATGTGCGCGCTGGCCACCACGGCTGCCACGCTGGAGAGCATCGCCATGCAGGTGCGGCTGCTCCAGCAATCAGACGTGATAGAAGCAGAAGAGCCATTCACCCGCGGTCAGAAAGGGTCTTCTGCCATGCCGCACAAAAGAAACCCCATAACAGCCGAGCGCGTGTGCGGCTTGGCGCGAGTGGTGAAGGCGAACGCGCAAGTGGCGCTGGACAACGTGGCGCTTTGGTATGAGCGCGACATTTCGCACAGCGGCACAGAACGCGTGGCGCTGGCAGACAGTTTCACGGCGCTAGACTATATGTTCGGCAAAATGCAGTGGATGCTAGACGGGCTTCAAACATACCCCGCAAAGATGGAGCACAACTTATGGCGAACTCGCGGGCTTATCTTTAGCTCGAAAGTTTTGCTTGCGTTGGTGCAAACGGGCATGAGCCGCGAAGACGCCTATGTTGTGGTGCAACGATGTGCCATGCAAGTGTGGGAAGACATTCAACAAGCGCGCGAAGGAAAAACATATCGCGAGCTTTTGAAAAACGATGCAGCTTGCCCGCTCACAAGCGCACAACTAGATGAAATATTTGACCCAAGAGCCTTTTTGACGCGCAAAGACAAGGTGTTTGAACGCCTAAACGAACTGGAGTTTTAACAACTATGGATAAAAAAATATTTAACGCGGAACAAGAGCACCTAACGCAGACTTACGAAAAACTGCAGACGATAGGCCGAAACACGCGCAAAAAGCTTGACGCGCGTGTGCGCGAAGCCATAGCAAGCAATTCAGATATGCAAGACGAATTGGCGATAGACTTAACAGGTGAAGTGAATCTGGAAACATATGTCGAATATGAATCGCTAAACAAAATAATAGATGAATACAACTTGGCAAACGAAATGGACGCCGAAACACTTCGCCGTGTGCAGGTGTTGTTGAAATGCCCATACTTCGCAAAGATAACGGTGCAGATCGGCAAAAACCCGCGTGAGCGCGACATATATCTGGGCACCGCGGGAATGATGGACGAAAAGTGCAAAAACTTCATCGTTGATTGGCGAAGCCCCGTGGCGGAAGTGTATTACAACCAAAGCACGGGCAACACCACTTATAAAGTGGACGATCGCACAATAAACGCCAACCTGAAACTTCGCCGCCAGTTTGACATCACTCAAGACAAGCTGAACGCATATTTCGACACCACGGTGGCCATCGAAGACCCTTTGCTTCTAAAAACGCTTTCCAGCTCGAAAAACAACATGATGCACGACATCACAGCCACAATTCAAAAGGAACAAAACGCGGTAATTCGCCACGAAGATGTGCCCGTGTTGCTTGTGAACGGCATTGCTGGCAGCGGAAAAACAAGCGTGCTTTTGCAACGAATCGCATATCTGTTTTACAAACAGCGCGAAACGCTAGACCCCGCGCAGGTATATCTGATAACGCCCAACCCCGTGTTCAGACACTATATCAGCGAAGTTTTGCCAGACATGGGGGAAGCCAACCCAAACACTCTCACGTGGGCAGACCTGATGGGCAAACTGGGGCTTGAAAACCATGGGCTTGGGCAAGACACAACGGGCAAAAGCCTGCGACAAATAGATGCGCTTTTGCCGAAACTAAAGTTAGAGGCGGCTGACTTTCAAGAATTGCGCGCAGACACAGAACGCGTGATTAGTGCCAATCAGATTTTCGGTGCATACAATAAATATAGAAAGTTTCCCGCTGGTGTGCATCGTTGCACTCTGGTGAAAGAAGATTTGCATGCAAAGATAGACGCCAAGGTGAAAAGTCGCGCCACGAGCGAGGAAGTGCAAGACGCTATGCTCGATTTAAGCGAGCAAGAGATGTTTGAGATATTTGGTCAGACGATTGTGCCGCTCGACGAAAAAGAATTAAACGAATTTGCAAGGCAATATCTAGAATGGAAATATGCCCCCGTGCACGACGCGGTGGAAGACGGGGCATGGCTTCGCATAAACCGAATAGGCATGCGCATGTTAGACAAAAAACACCTGAGCAGCGCGGAATATCTATATCTAAAGTTAAGCCTTGCTGGCAACACGTGCAAAAACGCCAAATATGTGATGATAGATGAAGTGCAAGATTACACGCAGCCACAGCTCATGGTGCTCTCGAAATATTTCAACAGGGCGCACTTTTTGTTGCTGGGCGACCCAAACCAAGCTGTTTGGCCAAACACTGCCACGTTTTCGCAGATTAGAGAAATTTTTGAAGGCAAAGGTTTAACAGAGCTGCAGCTTATGACGAGCTATAGGTCTACGCCTGAAATCACCAGCATGTTCACGCGCCTTATGAGCAAAAATGAACGCGTAAAAACAACTTCTGTTCACAGTGCTGGCACGCCACCAGTCATTATTGAGTGCAAAACCCAAAAAGAATATGAAAGCGAAGTGCGGCGCGTGGTGGACGAGGCACTAAACGCAAGCGAGCCGCAAGACAAGGGTGCAAAACAAGGCACGGGCACGCAAGAAGGCGAGCCGCAAGGCGCAAACACTCAAGGCGCCGGCATCACAGCGATAATCACCACCACCTGGACTGCTGCAAAGCATATTCGCGAGATGCTGAGCGAAAATCAAAAACAACGTGTGCAATTTATGGAAGAAAAGGCAAACTTACCCGAAAGCGGCGTCATCTTGCTAGATGTGGCGCTGGCAAAAGGGCTTGAATTCAACAGCGTGATAGTGCCAGACGCACAAGAGCGCGATTTTGAAGACGAAGGTCTTTCCAAACGCAAGCTTTACACCGCAATAAGCCGCGCCACGCAAAAGGTAACCCTTTTGAGCAACGGAGTGTTGACCCACCTGCTATCATCTTAAAAACAAACAACGCAAAAACTAGGAGAAGTTTTGATTTCAACAAAAGGACGATATGCAGTTCGCATAATGATAGAAATCGGTTCGCACGCGCAAAACGAAGACCCTCTGTCTTATGCTCCTGTTTCGCTAGAAACAATCTCGAAAAACCAAAAACTGTCTAAGAAATATTCCGAATCGATTGTTCTGAAACTTGTGCAAGCAAAACTTTTAGTTGGGCTGCGCGGCAGGTCGGGCGGATATAGGTTAGTTC
>CAVEFW010000181.1:0-2749 GCA_963615035.1 Phocaeicola dorei | reverse complement strand
TGGGTCTTGTGTTTGTTTTTTACATTTCTTGTTGGTTTTATTGCCAAACATTGTGTTTCCTTTGATTAGTTCAAAACTGCTAAATTCAAAGTTGTTAGCTTCAAAATTGCTTGCTTCAACATTGCTAGCTTCAATATTGCGCACGTGTTATTTTTTTAAATCCTCGCGATATTTTTCCAAAGTCATTCGTTATTTATCCAATTTCTTTCCGTCCATCACAGCGTTGGGGTCATATGTTTTAGGTGGCAACCCGCGTTTTTCTCGCTCAGCTTGAGCGTGTTTTTTGTGTCTTAGCGCGTAATAGTTCCAAACTTGCATGGTTGTGGGGTAAAGCGTGGCACCGCGACCAATAACAACGCTAATCCATGCGCCATATGAGCGAAAGAATAGCTCTTCTAAACTTACTTTTCCGACCAAAGGGCGAACATTATTTATTAAAGGCACATCGCGCCCTGGCTCTATGCAATCTGCTATGTTTATTACCATGTCAAGTGGGCTTAAGTTTATGCCTGCTGTTGTGTGAACGCTCACAGCATGCAAAACGTCTTCGGGTATGCATGGAAAATCACAAGACAAAGCACGCGCCGCCGTCATGCCATGCAAAGTTTGAGGCATATCTTCCAACACCTCTTGAGGCACATCTAAACCCACCTCTATTGCTCGACGTCTTATGCCCTCGTTGTCATATCCCTTGTCCCAATCGTGCAAAAGTGCAGCTAGCCTTGCCTTTTTCGGGTTTACGTTGTAAATCTTCGCAAGTTTTTTAGCAGTTTTCACTACGCGTTTTACATGTTTATATCTGCGCTTGCTTACGCGGGTTTTTAATTCAGCTTTGCGTGCTTCATAGAACTCTTTAGAAAGCGGTGCCAAGTTTTCTATGTCTGATTTATTTTCAGGCTGCGCATCAGATGAAGAATTGCCACTTGAGACAGCTCCCCCGTCTCGCACCTGTCCGCTTCCTTGCACCACATATTTATAGGTAGTTAAAGCATCAAGTGCAAAAGGCCCACGTGTGTGAAGTTTTTGGGTGCTTATGCCTATTTCTGCCCCCAGACCAAATTGTTCGCCATCTGTAAAACGAGTTGAAGCGTTTTTATACACAACCGCAGAATCCACGCCGCTCAAAAATGCATTTGCAGCCTTATCACATTTTGTAACTATGGCTTCTGAGTGATGCGTGCTATATTTGTTTATGTGTTCTATTGCGCACTTTGTGCTATCTATAACTTTCACGCTTATCTCTAAATCCAGATATTCACGCGACCAATCGTCGTCTGTTGCAATGTAGTAATCATCGCCCGCGCTCAAGCCCGCAAGACGCGCACATTGTGCTGTTTTTTTGTCTGCATGAATAAGAACACCCCAACTCTTAAGTGCCAAAACAAGCTTCGGTAAAAATTCATCTGCAATGTTTTTGTGTACAAGCACGCTTTCAGCTGCGTTGCACACACCACATCTCTGTGTCTTTGCATTTTTGATGATATCTAGGGCAACATCTGCGTCTGCAAATTCATCAACGTATATATGGCAATTTCCCGAACCTGTTTCTATGACAGGCACTCGAGAATTATCAACACAATTTTTAATTAAGCCTGCTCCCCCACGTGGAATGAGCACATCTATTATTCCATGAAGTTGCATAAGTTCACTCACTGCCTCACGCGCGTCTGTGTCTATATAACCTATCGCTTCTATAGGAATTTGCTCATCGTGCGCGCCTGATGCGCTATTTGCAGCGTTCGCCATTACGTGTGCTATGGCTCTGTTGGAATTCGATGCCAAACTGCCGCCGCGCAACACCACTGCATTGCCAGACTTTATGCAAAGACCTATGGCATCACATGTAACATTTGGGCGTGCTTCATAGATCATTGCAACAACACCTAAAGGCACAGACACACGCCGCAGGTCAAGGTCGTTATATAGCGTTTTGTGTTCGAGCGAGATATTTAGCGGGTCGGGCATATCCGCCAGTTTCAACAAAGATTTAGCCATGGCATCTATGCGTTCATCGTTTAACATCAACCGATCAATCAAACTTTTAGGCGTATGCATTTTTTTTGCAGCCGCGATGTCTTTTTCGTTTGTGTTTAATATCTCAGTCATATTTTCACGCAGGGCACATGCCATAGAACGCAGGGCATTATTTCGAGTGTTAAGGCGTGTTGTGCGCAGTTGCGCCGAAGCCTTTTTTGCATCTGTGGCAATCTTTAGCACATAGTCTTTCACGCTTTCTTGTTCTGCGTTGCTTTGACCTTGTTGTTTAATATTGTTGCTCATACAAACCCCTTTTTGTTTTCAATAAAACCTGACTGTAATTATAAAAGCATAAACTGTAAAGAAACAAAAAAAGAAACCCGCGCAATCAATTTATTGTGCGGGTTTAATAAATGTGTTTAATAAATTATGTAAATTATCTTTGGGCTTGTCTAGAATGAATGTCCCCTCTTTGAATTAGGGGCTTGCCTAGAACACAGACCCATCTCTAAATTTTTTGAGTAAAAATTTACGTGGTCGGCCATATTTTCTGCCTAATAGTCGGTCATTTGGTTAGTTATACGACAATTTATACGGTCAAGCCCCAATCGCAAAAATGTTTGACCTTAGAAAATTTCCTTAAAGGGCTTTTTTTGCAACTTCAACTAAGGCAGCAAATGCTTGAGGGTCGTTTATCGCCATGTCAGATAGAACTTTGCGATCCAAAATAACGCCAGCTTTTTTCAAGCCATTCATAAATGTGCTGTAAGAC
>CAVEFW010000180.1:0-3702 GCA_963615035.1 Phocaeicola dorei | reverse complement strand
CCCTAGAAGCGTGGCAAAATTTGTTCAACTGGGCTCTCTATAAAATAGGGGAGGCTCTAAGTGCCCAAGAAGGGCAATTTAGCGGAAAGATTTTTGGCGTTCAGGTGTTCGCTGAAGACGCCAGTTTAAGCGATGTGGCACCGCTATATGCTCAGGTTACACAGCGCGCTGGCCTTATGCTCACCACATGCGTTTGCGGTGCCCTTCTTTCGTGCGCAGGCATGCTCTATCAAGTGGTGTTCAGAAATCCGATTGTTTCTCCATCGCTTCTAGGTGTTACACACGGTGTGCAAGTGGGGCTGCTTTTCGTGTTTGCTGGATATGGTGCTTTGGCCATCGATATGTTGCCCGAGCGTTTTATCTATGGATACATAGGCGGGGCTGTGGCTCTTGCGGTGGTGTTTGTGCTATCGAAAATAATCACGAAGCGAAAAACAAACATCAGCGTGTTCGACATCTTGGTAATTGGCACAATCGTTTCAGCTTTTCTGGGTGCTCTGCGTGAATATCTGCTCGATGTTCTCAGTGCGCTTAATCTGTGGGTTGAATTTTTTGAATATCAAGAAGCGTTGAACATCTATTATGACCCGCTTACATATATCGTGCTTATAGCATCAGCGTTAGTGAGCTTTTTGCCCATAGTTGCCATGCGATACAGAATGAACTTGCTCGTATTTTCAGACGGCGAGATTGTGTTGCTCGGAGGAAACCCGCGCGTGTTGCGCGCATGTGCAATTTTGGCGGGCTCACTCATGATTTTAACCGCGCAAGTGTTCTTGGGCAGCGCATCGTGTTTTGCGCTAGTCATTCCCTTTTTAGTCAGATATATATTTGGCAGCGAATTTTCGGGTCAGCTCTGGGGATGCGTTTTGGTCGGTGCCTTAGTGTTGGTGGTGTGTCGTGTGATCACGGCACTGATTCCTTTTGTGGGTGTGGGCTTGCCAATAGGAGCAGTTGCAGGCGCCATCACATTGCCAATCTTTGTTTGGGCATCTGCTCTGTCAAGGCGGGGGTGGTAGGCATGAAACGCGTTTTAGTTCACGTTGTCATCATCGCCCTGCTTGCCATATTGCCCATATTTTTAAACCACGCAATAGGTTATCTGCCGCTTTTTTGCTATGTTTTTGCGTTGGGCTTTGGATGTTTATATGTCTTTGTGCTGCGACGTGGTGTTGTTGTGAGTTTTGAAAATAGTGCGGCTGGCGAAAATTGCGAGGGTGGAGGTGAGCAAACAAGTTGCACGCGACCTTCTTCGCACTTAGTTTCTTGCATCGTTGAAAATAAAAGCGCACTGCCTCTCATTCATGCATGTTTGGAGATAGAAGTTCTAGACCCAATCGTTTGTGCTGATAGAGCCATGGCTTCACAAACTTCAACACTCAAAAACACATCTGAGCTAAAACGATCTTTTTTCTCACTTCCTGCGAGAAAAACTTTGGCTCACGAATGTTTTGTGCCATTGCAACATGTGGGAGTGCACAGCATCGTGCTAAGAAGCATTTTGCTGCGCGATCCGATAGGTCTTGTAAACACGCGTGCATATTTTGAAAGTGAGACCAAAGTTGTTTGCGCCCCTTCGATTTGCCAGATAGATTCACAAGAGTTCGAGCAGGCGGTAATGCATGAAAGCGAAATGCCTGAGCGTAGCGTGATATCCGACGGGTTTGACTATGCGGGTGTGCGTGAATATGCGTTCGGCGACCCTATAAAATCGGTGCACTGGAAGTTGTCTGCCAGACATGAGGGCTTGCAAACGCGACTATTTGAAATTGATGTAAACAAGCGCATGGCAATTTTGCTCGATTTCCACGCAGAAGACACCGCAGATTTCGCTGAAACGTTTAAATTAGATAAATCTGGGAAAAAACCGAGCGCGTCTGGTGTGAGTGAGCAACACATTCAAGAAAACAAAAAGCTGAAAAAGGAAAAGAATGGCACTCAAGATTACCTAGATATAAACGACGCCATTGTTGAATGTGGGCTTTCATGTGCGACCATGGCACAAAATGGAGGAGTTGATGTGCGGCTGTGTTATAGCGCAAAGCAAGGCACATGCAATTTTGTTTCGCCTCCAAACGATGATGAGTTGGCGCATTTCACAAAAGAGCTGCCCGTTTTGAATGATGATATTTCCACGAATTGTGCGTCTTTTTCTTTGAGTGAATGCGCAAACCGAAAAAATGGCTTTGATAATATTGTTATTTGCACATCTGCGCTTACACACTCGCTTATAGAAAGCGTGTTAGAGATAAATTCAATGCACATCTCTATCACTGTAATCTATATCGTTTCGCGTTACATGCTCGAAAACAAAAAGCGTGAGTGTGATGAGAGCATGGGTGCTCTGGTGGATGCTGGTGTGTTTTGCACATGTGTTTGCAATGCTGAAGATTTGCGTGTTGGTGTAAGTGCATGATGATGAATAAATTTCACATATTTAAGCACGCTTCAAAACATCACGGTGCGCCGAACAATGCGCCAACCGACATGGCTGTTAATGCGCCAACCAATGCGCCGACCAGCACGCCAGCCAATGCTTCAACCAATACACCCGCTAATGCGCCAGCCAAAGACCGACTAAACATCCTTTTTAGCCTTTTGTGTTGCGTTGTGTGTGCGTCTGCTTTGTGTCAAACAGTTGAATGTGGATTCTATGTGGCAGATGACGTGCGCAACAGTTTCATCCTGAATTTATTTGTGTGTTTTTGCGCACAATCTATTTTGCATATTGAAGAGCTGAAGCCTCATCTGCGCACGGTTTCGCGCGTGGCTTATGCTGCTCTAAGCATTATTTTTATGGCCATCTCTGTAACGCTTGCTTCCACGGCAAACCCTGTGCAAGATGTGCCAGAGAATTATTTTGTATGCACATGCATTTTCATCGCAATAAATTTGATTGTCTTTGCAACACAGAAAAAAAGAGTTACCACACGCATTTTATTTGTGGTTGGTTGTTTTGTGTGTGCATACATTCAGCTGCTATACGAGTTCAATATGACTGCAGATTTGTTGTTGTTCATTATTTCAACTTTTTTGCTCATGGCACTAAATTTTTTTGAAGAACAGCTTGAAGAACACCCTGAAGAATACCCTGAAGAACACAGAGAAAAGAGCACTTCCTCGCTTAAGCATTTTGCAAACAATAAAAAATCTAAATTAAGCGCAATTGTTGCGTCTGGATATCTTTATTCAACTATATATGCTATCTGTGTGTGCGCCGTGGCACTTTGCGTGGCGGTGTGCGTGATTCAGTTTGTGCACCCGCCCGCGCTGACCATAGAGCTCACCACCGAATATATGGCTTATCCGGAAGATTTGGTGCGCAGTGCAACATCGCCTGAGGAAAACCCAGACATTAAAACTGAAAGCAACAAGATAGATGAAGATAAAACAAAAACTACCACCGATAAACAAGAAGATGAAAACTCAGAAGTTCAAGATGGATCCAGTGCTCAAAGCGATAACAACAACCAAGAAAACAACACAGACACAAACAACTCTGGATTTGCAGGGGCAACGCAGGGTGTGTCTGCCCTAGCTCTCAACACGTCTACTCCTTGGTTTTTAATCGTTATTTTAATTGTTGCGTTGTTGTTTTTCATCTTATATGTGCTTGCCTATTTCTTGCGCTGGCGCAGGCTTCGTGCTATTCAAAAGCTAGAGCCTGACCAGCAAATAGAAAAGTTCTATGACTTTTTTATC
>CAVEFW010000179.1:0-3429 GCA_963615035.1 Phocaeicola dorei | reverse complement strand
CACACACACAGATCACCCAGCCACGCTCACACACACGCAGGCTGCCGTCTTGCTCGCCTGCGAAGACGAGGAAATCAACAAAGAAATTTTCAAGCTCGCACATGAAATAAAGCAAGCATATTATGGCAACCGCATAGTGCTTTTCGCTCCCTTATATCTGTCGAACTATTGCGTCAATTCGTGTGCTTATTGCCCCTATCATGCGCAGAACAAAACTATTCCCAGAAAAAAACTCACGCAACAAGAAATCAAAGAGGAAACAGAAGCGCTTATAAACACAGGTCATAAGCGCCTGGCAATAGAGGCGGGGGAAGACCCTAAGAACAATCCTCTTAAATATATTTTGGAGAGCATAGACACAATTTATAAGTCTGGCAGCGGTGCCAATAAAATTCGCCGCGTGAACGTGAACATCGCGGCAACCACTGAAAGCGAATACGCGCGCCTAAAACGCGCACACATCGGCACCTATATACTGTTCCAAGAAACATACAACAAAAAAAGATATGAAGAATTGCATCCGCGTGGCCCTAAGTCAGATTATAACTATCACACGCAAGCTCACGACCGCGCCATGCGTGCGGGCATAGACGATGTAGGGCTTGGTGTGTTGTTTGGTTTAGACACTTATGCATATGAATTTTGCGGGCTTGTCATGCATGCCGAACACTTGGAAGCCGCGTTTGGCACAGGCCCGCACACAATATCTGTGCCGCGCGTGAAACCAGCCGCGGATATCGACCCGCGCTCATTTGCGGGAGTGCGAGGGCTCTCCGATGAAATGTTCGAGAAAATAATTGCACTCATTCGCCTCACGGTGCCATATACTGGCATCATCATCAGCACGCGAGAGGGAAGTGATGTGCGTGCGCGTGCGCTTGATTGTGGAGTGAGCCAAATATCAGGCGGGTCGCGCACGAGCGTGGGCGGATATATCGAACGCGAGCGCCCCCATGACACGGAACAATTCAGCGTGTCGGATGAACGCACGCTTGATGAAGTGATATCTTGGCTCATGGACACAGGGCATATCCCCAGCTTTTGCACCGCGTGTTATGGCTTGGGACGCACGGGAGACAGATTCATGCAATTTTGCAAGAGTGGCGAGATATTGAATTTTTGTCACCCCAACGCGCTGGTCACTCTGGCAGAATATTTGACTGGATATGCCACAGCAAAAACACGCGAACGCGGCACTGAGATATTAAAGCGCGAAATCGAAAAGATAGAGAACGCGCAAGTGCGAAAAAAGTGCGAGAGTTGCATTAGTGATATCTTCGCTGGCAAACCTTGCACATTTCGCTTTTAGATTACAAACGCCAACTCATAAAGAAAAAAAGAAGGATTAAAAAATGCAAAACAGACCCACTAAAATAAAAAAATGGCCCGACATAATAAGTGTCGAGCCTCTTGAAAATTACACTTTGATTGTCTACTTTGAAAACGGTGTTAAAAAATTTTTCGATTGCAAGTATTTGTTTAATGAAGATTACTATGTCCCACTAAAAAACAAGGGAATTTTTAATAGGGCTGTTGCGGATCTAGGCGGGATTATATGGACTGACGAGATAGATATTGCAAAAGAAGAAGTCTACGAAAAGGGCGTTACCGTTGACGAAAATAATTAACGCTCAACAGGCGAGTGCAGAAGCAATGATTTATCTCAAGAATTTACAGATGAACGTCTATTCTAGGCAAGCCCCTTTGTATTCTCATGAATCTCGCGTGCGGGAGTTGAGGTTATGAAGGTTAAGTTGAAAGATATATGTGTTCCCAATGGAATTCAGACAGGACCCTTTGGTTCTCAACTGCATCAAAGCGATTATTCCTCAACAGGCATTCCTGTTTGCATGCCAGTAAATTTGGTAGAGGGCTTCATCTCTGAAAATAAAATCGCACGAGTTTCAGACGAACACGTTAAACGGTTAAGTCGCCATAGATTAAATTGTGGTGATTTGATTTATGCACGACGAGGTGATATCGGGAGAAGTTCCTTAGTTAGAAATAAAGAAAAAGGCTGGCTTTGTGGAACAGGATGCCTGAAAGTAACACCTAATCAAAATTTGATTAACCCTTCCTATTTGTTTTATCTAACATCTCTGAATGAAGTGTCAGGCTGGCTTGCAAATCATGCAAAAGGGACAACAATGCTCAATTTGAATACTGAAATTCTCTCTGAGCTTCCTTTAGAAATTGAACCAGATTTGCAAACGCAAAGGCGCATTGCGGGTGTGCTCTCTGCCTATGACGACCTCATTGAAAACAATCGCAAACAAATTAAACTGCTGGAAGAGGCAGCGCAACACCTCTATAAAGAATGGTTTATTAACTTCAAGTTTCCAGGACATGAGCACACTCCCATTCGCGACGGGCTTCCCGAGGGGTGGAGCAAAGAACCTCTAAGTTGCATTGTTGATTTTAAGAATGGTTATGCTTTCAAGAGCAGTCAATTTGAAGATGGTGGGAAATACAAGATAGCCACAATTAAAAATGTTCAAGATGGATATTTTGACACGAGTTCAGCAAGTTGCATTAACGAATTGCCCACCAACATGCCAAGCCATTGCATATTGGAAAAGGGAGACATTCTATTATCATTAACTGGAAACGTTGGAAGAGTTTGCATTGTTCATAGTGATAGGTTTTTACTCAATCAGCGTGTTGCAAAACTCGATTCAGATTATAAAAGTTTTGTGTATTGTTTATTTAGAGATCCCGTGTTTTCTTCTAAGGTGAAAAGTTTGGCAAACGGTTCGGCGCAAAAAATCTCAGCCCAATTAAAACAGGTTCGCTTTCCATAACAAAGCCCGGCAAAAATGCGTTAAGCCTTTTTGAAAAAATAACTTTCCCGCTTTTTCAGCGAATACTCAAACTGTATGCGCAAATTTCTCTTGCTCGCGAAGCCCGCGACCGCTTGCTTCCCAAACTCATGTCAGGCGAAATTGAGGTGTAAGGCATCCTATCATCACTCAAAGCCAAGTTCCTATGAAGTGTAATAGCATTACTCATCTTATATGGATATATCAATGTGACACAAAAAGAGCCTTAGGGGAAAGCAGTATTCCGCAAGACTCAACAATTTTATAATTCACCTAGCACAAAAAGTCAGGGTCATGGCTTTATGGCTCAAAAATGTGTTCCTTGATTTACTATTTCCCAGATGAAACATTAATAAGCCTTGAAATAGGTTTAAGCATTTTTGGACTGGCGCAGAATGTGTGCAGTTGTGTGCAGTTCGACTCCTACAAAACCCAATTTTTGCGCATTCGCAACCTTAGTACTCATTTGCCCCAACGTGACGCACGACCCCTCTTTTTGGCATGGTGTTAAGTGGTGTGCAACGGTGTGCTCAACACCCTTTTTTACCAGTTTTTAGGCTTATAGGACAAAAAGTGTGTCTGGCTAATTATCAATTGCATTGTGGTAGCG
>CAVEFW010000178.1:0-10827 GCA_963615035.1 Phocaeicola dorei | reverse complement strand
GCCTATGCTCCAACTTCCACTCGACGAATGCTTGCAGCTGTGTCTGGGCTGCACAAGTTTTTGTATGTGGAAGGGTTTTTGGCGTTCGATGCAACTTGTGGGAAAAATGTGCCGCGTGTGCCAAAGAAACTTCCAGACACTTTAAGCATAGAACAGACAAGTGCCTTGCTCGATCAAAACTTTGGAAGTGATGCGCTTGCCGTGCGAGATAGGGCTATCTTGGAAGTTTTATATGGGTGCGGTTTGCGCGTGAGCGAGCTGGTTGGGTTGCGCATGGGCAACGTTAACTTTTCTGAGTGTTTTATGCGCGTTTTTGGAAAGGGCGAAAAAGAGCGCGTGGTGCCGCTTGCAGGCACAACGAAAAATGTGCTTGCAGACTATATTCAAAACGCTCGCCCTAAATTGTTCAGTGATAAAAACCCCCCGCATGTTTTCTTGAACAGATATGGGTGCGCCATTTCGCGCCAAAGCGTGCATAAAATTTGTGCACGCGCAGGCGCAACTGTTGGAATTTGCAACTTGCACCCTCACACGCTGCGACATTCATTCGCCACTCACTTGCTTGAGGGCGGGGCAGATCTGCGCGTGATTCAAGTGATGTTGGGACACACAGACATCTCCACCACACAGATTTATACGCATGTGTCGAAAGAGCATGCAAAACAGATATATCTAAGCGCACATCCTCGCGCTTAAAACAAGCTCCATTTTCCGAATGAGTTATCAGGTGTTTGCTCTTGCATACTACATGTTGTGTGTTCGCATTTGGGATATACATTTCAATTCATATTATTAACAATTTCAACAATTTTTCTCCCACTTTTTTTGAGTTGTATTTGCGCAGGTGAAGTGTATATTTTCAAGATTTTCAACATATCTTTCAAATAAAATTTAACACATTGGGAGAAAAAGTGTTGAAGTGTGGGAGAAAGTGGGATAAAGTGTACTCACTCAAAAATAACGTGCTTGATCTTTGAGTAAAACAAACCACAAACAAAACACTAAACGCAGCTTAAATACGCCAAAAAACGCAGCACAAACGAAGCAGGATTGATGAAGAGGGAACGCTAGTGTTTTGAGTGTCGCGTTTGCGCGTTGCTAAATGCGATGCGCAAATAAAACATTCAAAACACACCTAGGAGTTATATCTGGGGTTTGCGTTCCCTTTTTTTCAAGTCTGAGATGAAAAATGCGGAATGAAAATGCGGAACAAAATGTGGGTTGACGCAAAAACATCGAGATGGAAAGGAGAAGCGCAGCATGGCAGACTTAAATGGCGAATCTCGCAATAAGTTAGATGCCAAAGGCAGGCTTTCCATTCCGTCGAAGTGGCGCGGAAAATTGAGTGATTCGTTGGTGGTTATGGTGGAACCCACCTTGGAGTGTTTATATCTTTTTACATCTGTTGATGAATATGATGCTTGGGTGAACTGTCTGTTTGAGCCAGACGGTGGTTTCAAACCCAACAACAAAGTGCACAAAGCACTTCGCCGTCGCGTGAAAAGCAGGGCTGAAGAGGTTTCTCCAGATAGTGCCAACAGAATTGTTGTGAAACCAGAATTTCGAGAGATGGTGGGAATCATCGACAGAGATGTCGCCTTGGTGGGCAACGATGGATATATAGAAATTTGGGACGCAAAGCGTTGGGAAGATTACAGTGCTTCCACACAAGACGATGTGATGTCTTATTTTGAGTAGCACTATTTTTCCAAGGGCGTGAGCGGATTGACTGATGAATATCGGCATATACCAGTGCTAAAAGCTGAATGCCTTGAAGGTTTGCGCATTGCACAGGGAAGCATATTTGTGGATGCAACGCTTGGAGGGGCAGGACATTCGGTGTGTGCAGCGCAGCTTTTGGGCGCAAATGGCACGCTTATCGGCATAGATCAAGACGATGCGGCACTCACGGCTGCAAGCAAGCGCTTGAGCTGTCTAACAAAAAAAAGTGCGACAGGTGATGGTGATTTTTTGTCTGAAGACGGCGGCGTTTTATCTGAAGATGGCGGTTTTCTGTCTGAAGGTGGCGCTTTACCTAGGGACGGTGGCGTTTTGCCCGAAGACATGCCCGACGTTGAACTTTTACGCGGAAACTTCGGCGACCTAGACGATTTATTGATGAGTGCGTGTGTGCCAGGGATAGACGCCATTTTGTTTGACATCGGCGTGTCTTCAGCTCAGATAGACACTCCAGAGCGCGGGTTTTCTTTCAAGACTTCATCGCCGCTTGATATGCGCATGAGCCCAGACACACAAACAATAAGCGCAAAAGATGTTGTGAACACTTACACAGAACAGCAACTTTCGCGCATTTTTTTAGAATATGGTGAAGAAAAATGGGCGTCGCGCATAGCAGCCTTTATTTGCAAGGCGAGAGAGCACAAGACCATCGAATATAGCGATGAGCTGGTGGAAATCATAAAAGCGGCCATTCCAGCTTCTGCCAGAAGACGCGGCGGACATCCAGCCAAACGAGTGTTTCAAGCGCTAAGAATAGAAGTGAACGGGGAGTTAGACGCGCTTAAAAGTGGGTTAAATGCAGCCGTCAGGTGGCTTAACTCGGGTGGCAGAATGGCTGTTATTAGCTATCACTCGCTAGAAGACAGAATAGTGAAAAACATATTTAACAGTTATGCAAACAGATGCACATGCCCGCCAGAACTTCCAGTTTGCGTGTGTGGAAAAAAGCCGATTTTGAAATTGATAACAAAAAAGCCCATTTTGCCAACGGACGTTGAAATAAAAAATAACCCGCGAGCGCGAAGCGCGAAGTTGCGGGTGGCCGAAAAAATATAAAAACCTAAACGCAAAACAAAAATGCAACAAGAACTATAAACGCATTATAAATGTAATACAAACAGGAGATAAATCATGGGCGCACCAGCATATAACGCATATTCAACAGCCCCTGATTATTACGCGCCGCAAAAAAGACGCGAAACTTACACAAGGCGAAATCCTAGGTCTGCAAATAATAAAACAAACAGAAAAACTCACACGCGCAATGCAAATGTGAGAGTTGTTCGAGGCTCTAGAGCGTCTAGCACCGCCCCACAAGCAATGCAACTTCCTATGAATATTGTGGCAATAGCAGGGGTGATGGCAGTTGTGCTTGTGATGTTTGCTCTGCTTTCTTTCGCACGCGTGGCGATAAGTTCTGCCACGATAGACACATCTATACAAACACAGCAAATTGAAAAAAGCTTGGAAGAAGCAAAAAGTGCTGGTAACCAGTTGGAAGTGGACGCATGCGTTGTGTCAAACGCATCTTCTGTGAAAGTGCGTGCAAAGGCATTAGGAATGTCTGCGCCAGACGGCGTTGAAGTGATCATGTTGCCTCAAGACGTTGTGGCGCAAGACAAAAGCGGCAATTTGTTGCTTGGTGAGAGCATTCGGCGTGCAGGAGAGGGCGATGCGACAGCGGTAAGTTCGGCGACTAGTTCGACATCAACAGCAACGAGCTCGGCAGCGACAACAACGAGCTCTGTGGCAAATTCGACAACAAGTTCAACAGCCAGTTCATCAATGAGTACAACATCAAGTTCAACGACACAAAGCACATCTGCGTCAAATTCTTAGACTCTAGAGCAGGAGCATTTTTTGGTTTCAGGCAGATCGAAAGTAAGCGGCAAAAGAAAATTGAGCGGGGTGAGCGGCACAAGTGCTGCGTCTGGCATAAAAGGAGCGAGCGACTCCAATGCTTCAAGTGGCTCCAACGCTTCAAGGCTAAGCGCCTCCCTTGGCTCAAACCCAAGAATTTCTATCCTAGTTGCCCTATTTGTTGTGTTTGCTCTAGCACTGCTGGTTCGCTTGGTTTTTTTGACTGTTGTGGTGTCTGATGAATACACTCAAAACGCCGTGGATTCGCGTCTAAGCGAGATAACCATAGAGGCGCGTCGCGGCACAATCTATGACAGAAATGGCAATGTTTTGGCGTGCAGCGTTGATGCCACAACCATCTATGCAATTCCAAGCGAGGTGCAAGACGCACAAGGCACAGCCAACATTTTGGGTGCTCTTTTGGGAAAAGACATTAACGAGATAAAAGAAAAGCTATCCACCGATTCCACTTTTGCCTATATTTCACGCAAAGAAAAAGTGGAAGTTGCCAATCAAGTGCGTGATATGCAACTTGATGGCATCTATTTTCTGGATGATTCAAGGCGCGAATATCCTTATGCGCAATCGGGAGGCAGCGTTGTGGGGTTTGTGAACATGGATGGCGTTGGAGTGTCTGGCTTGGAGTCGTATTACAACGATATATTAAGTGGCGTGGATGGCGTGCGCAGAATCGAGCGCGGCGTGGATGGCGTTGTGATTATGGGCGGCACAAATTCTTTTGTGAGTGCCGTGGATGGCCAAGATATCATGGTGTCGCTCGATATAGAGATGCAAATCCAGTTGGAAAAAACTTTGAAGAGTTGGAAAGAAAACTTGAAAGTTGATACGCAGGCAATGTTGATGGATGCAACAACAGGAGAAATATATGCTGCAGGGTCTACGCCACAGCTAAATCCAGCAAAAACAGACAATATAGAAACTGGTGCCACGGAGCTCACCTTGGTGTCTAGCGCATATGAACCAGGTTCGATATTTAAAACAGTGCCAGCTCTTGCTGTGTTGGAAGAGGGAGCCATGGGCACAGAAGACACCATAGATTGCCCCTCAACAATAGAGGCAGACGGATATGTTGTTTCAGATGCCCACGCGCGCGCAGACACAACTTACACGTTCAGAGAAGTGATAGAAAAATCTTCAAACGTGGGCATTTCATTGATTACAGATGAAAAAATAGGTTTTCGCAAAATGTATGACCGCATTTTGGAATATGGTTTTGGCGAGAAAACAGGCGTGGATTATCCAGGTGAGTCTTCTGGTTATGTGACAGACATAGATACTTGGTCTACAATCCAGCGATACAACGTAACGTTTGGGCAGGGTTTGTCTGCCACACCTATGCAGATGTCGCGCGTATATGGTGCGCTTGTGAACAACGGAGTTGCTTGCACGCCGCATTTTTTGATTGCCTATCCAAAATCGGGAGAAGCGCCTAAATATTCAACGAAACAGATAATTCACAATCAAAAAACTATTACAGATATGACGAGCATGTTGCAATCGGTGGTGAGCACAGGCACAGCGCAAGCTGCACAGATTGACGGTTTTGAGCCTGCGGGAAAAACGGGCACAGCAGAAGTGGCCAACAACGAAGGCGGCTATTACGAGGATATTTACAACGTGAGTTTCGTGGGATATCTGCCAAACACCACAAGCAATTTCGTGTGTTTTACAGGCGCCATTCAACAGCCCGCCGAGGGCAACACGTCTGGCATGTTTCGCGATATAATGACGTATGCCATTGAGCGATATAACATCACAAGCACAAATTAAAGTGGCGCACGCGAAAGTGGCGCAGAACAGAGTGGCGCACGCGAAAATGGCGCAGGCCAAAATTGCACAAAGCAAAGTAGTGCGGAACAAAACGGCGCAGAACAGCGCAAAGCAAAAAGGTTGTCAATAAATAGAAAGATTGAAGATGTCTATAAGCGCAAAAGAATTGTTGCAAGGGTGCAATGCTTCATTCATTGGAAAAGACGATGTGTTGGTAAAAGACATTACCTATAACAGCGCTGGCGTGTGTAAAGATAGCGCATTTTTTTGCATAGAGGGCTTTAGCGTGGACGGACACAAGTTTGCACCAGATGCGGCGTCGCGCGGGGCTGTGCTAATAGTTGCCAATAGACGTGTTGACGTGGGCAGCGCGAATGTAACCATAGCCATTGTTGAAGATACGCGCAAAGTCATGGCCATGGCTGCTGCAAATTTCTATGGAAACCCAAGTGAAAAGTTTAAGCTTGTGGGCATTACGGGCACAAATGGAAAAACCACCACATCATATATAACAGATCACATCATTAGATGTGCGGGCATGAAGTGTGGAATTATAGGCACCACAGGCAACAGAGTGGGAGATGTGTTGGAAGAAGCGAAAAACACCACTCCTGAATCCATCGACTTGCAACATCTATTTTCGCGCATGGTTAATGCCAATTGCGCGGCTGTGGTTATGGAAGTGAGCAGCCACGCGCTCGATTTGCAAAGGCCATACGCATCGCATTTCGATGTGTGCGCGTTTACAAACTTAACCCAAGATCATCTGGATTTTCACAACACGTTTGAAGATTATTTCAACGCAAAAGCGAAATTGTTTTCCGACACCTATCCTGCGCGCAGGGTTATTTGCATAGACGATGAGTGGGGGGCACGTTTGGCGTGCGCGTGCAAAGAGCGCGGTGATAGCGTGATTACGTGCGGTTTTTCGAGCGAGGCAGACATATCTCCAGTTTCACTTGATTACTCAAGCACTAAAACACACGCCGTGTTGTGTGTGAAAAACAAAAACGAAGAAAAACACATAGAAATTGAATATCCGCTGGTTGGTAAATTTAATGTGTCAAATGTCATGTGCGCGTTTGGAATAGCGTTGCAACTGGGAATATCTGCGGGCGACATCGTGTGCGCTCTTAAAGATTTGCCTAAAGTGCCAGGGCGTTTGGAGCAATTTTGCGAGCGCGGGTGCGCCAGTGTGTTTGTGGATTACGCTCACACGCCAGACGCCATTGAAAAGGCAATAGCTTCCATACGCGATCTAAAACCTGCAAAAATCATATGCGTGTTTGGTTGCGGGGGAGACAGAGATGCAAAGAAGCGCCCGCTTATGGGAAAAGCCGCACTTGCGGCAGATTTTGCCATCGTTACAAGCGATAACCCTCGCACGGAAGACCCTCTGGCTATAATTAAAGACATATTGCCTGGCATGTGTAAAGGCGGGGCAGACGGTGCGGGGTTGACAGGTGGTTTGCCTAGCATGAGAAATGGGGAGGCAGACGGCACAGATTTGGCAGATGGCGCGGCGTTATCTGACGCAGAAAAAGCGAAAATAAAAGAAGGCACGCCTGACGCAGAGGGCAGCTATGTGGTGATTCCAGATAGAAAGCGTGCCATAGAATATGCAATCGATATTGCAGGCGAAAAAGACGCGGTGTTGATTGCAGGAAAAGGGCATGAAGACTATCAGATTATCGGCACCAAAAAAATTCACTTCGATGACCGCGAAGTGGTTCAAGAGGCGCTGAAAAATAAATGTTCACAGGGTGCAGAAAAAAAAGTTCAAGAGGCGCTGAAAAATAAATCTAGTCAAAAATCTAGTTAAAAAATCCAATCAAAAATTGCAGAGACAGAAAAATTGCAGAGACAGAAAAAATGCACAGACAGATAAAGGAGTGTTGAAATGAGTAATAATTCAAGCAGTTCAAGCAATTCAAGCGAAAACTCAAACGCCAAAACATCTGAGAAAACTCCCGTTGTGGGTGTGATTATGGGGTCTAATAGCGATATGGACGCTATGAAGCCATGCATGGAACAGTTGGATGCGTTTGGTGTTGAATACGAAGTGAAAATTGCAAGCGCACACAGAAAGCCAGACGAAGTGCACGCTTGGGCGGCAGGCGCACACAAACGCGGCGTGAAAGTGATTATTGCTGCTGCGGGCAAAGCGGCGCATTTGGGTGGTGTTGTGGCTGCATACACCCCTTGCCCTGTCATCGCTGTGCCTATGAAAACAAGCGATTTGGGCGGTCTTGACAGCTTGCTTTCTATGGTGCAAATGCCAAGTGGTGTGCCCGTGGCTTGCGTGGCGATAAATGGTGCCAAAAATGCTGCCATTTTGGCTGTTCAGATGATGGGCACAAATTGCGAAAAGTGCCGCGAAAAGATTATTGATTTCAAGAACGCGCAAGCTCAAGCTTAAAGATCGCACCATAAAAGAAGTGTTGCATTTTTAATATTTGCAACACTTTGGGCATTTGTCTTGGTGCGGTTTGTGGGGAATTACAAAAAGAGGAAGGGCGCAGTTTTGACAAAAAAGTTATTGATGGGAAACGAAGCGTTTGCACACGCAGCTCTGCAATCGGGCGTGAATGTGGTGGCAGGCTATCCAGGCACGCCATCGTCTGAAGTGATAGAAACTGTTGCATCTTGCGTTCAATCTGGCAAGGCAAAAGGCGTGCACGTTGAATGGTCTGCCAACGAAAAAGCGGCACTCGAGCTTTTATGCGGTGCTTCATATGCTGGAGCTCGCGCTTTGTTCACATGCAAACAGATGGGCTTAAACGTGGCTGCAGACGCGCTTTTGTCGCTGAACTATGTGGGCGTGGGCGGAGGAGTGGTGCTTTTTGTGGCTGATGACCCAGGCCCTATTTCTAGCCAAACAGAACAGGACACAAGGCGTTTTGCTGCATTTGCGAAAGTGCCAGTTTTAGACCCTGCAACCCCTGAGCAAGGCTTCGAGATGATGTGCGAGGCTTTTAGTCTGTCGGAAAAATATCACACGCCCGTGATTTTGCGCTCGACTACTCGTGTGTGTCATGCCAGCACATATTTCGATGTGAAAGATGAAACGCAAGCACGCGCGTTGCCGAGCACTGGCTTTGTGCGCGACCCGAAGTGGGTTATATTTCCAAAGCGCAGTTATGAGACGCACAAGGAAATCGAGGATAGGCTTGCACAAATTGCACACGATTTCAGCACAGATGAAACGTTTGCAAAATTCAACAAGGTGTATGAATACGCGGGCGAGCACCAGGGTGAACATGCAGGTGAACATCTGGGTGATAGTCAAATTGAGCATCAGGGCGAACATGCGGGCGAACACCAGGGTGGCCAACAGGTTGAATACCAAGGTGGCCACCAGGGCGAAGATGAGAGAAATTTGCGGGCAGACAAGAAAGGAAATGAAACTGGCAAAAGTAATGCCGGCAAAAACGCTTGTCAGCCGCGTTTGGGCATCATCGCAGGTGGTGTGTCTGCCGCTTATGCAGCAGATGCCCTCTCAGACATAAAAACGCGTGCAAAGAAATGTGGTGTGCAACTTCCAGCATACAAATTCATGCAGGTGGGGTGTGCACATCCATTTCCGCAAAAAGCAGTTCAAGCGTTCACACAAAACCTAGAACATGTGCTTGTGTTTGAAGAGTTGGACTATGTGATAGAAGAAGAGCTTTTGAAACTTGCGGGCAAGACGCACGCGAAATATGAAGTGTTGGGCAAGTTGACACAGCACACGCGCTCTCGCGGTGAAAATTCTATAGATGATTGCTATGCGCGCCTGCTTGCTTTCTTTGAAGCGTATGGGTGCGATCTTGCAGATGAATCCACGGGCACCACGCGTGAAGGTGCGCTTGAATCTCTTGGTGAAGCGCGTTCGCATTTCTCGTATAAAAATTCAACAACTTGTTCAACCGCGCTAACAACGCAAACCACTCAAACCACTCAAACAATGCAAACTGCACAAACTGCGCAAGAGCAAGGCTCAAATTGCCCAGATCTGCCTAGTCGCCCTCCTGTTTTGTGCGCGGGGTGTCCTCATCGTGGCAGTTTCTATGCAATAAAACGCGCGTTGGGCAAGCGCGAAGCTGTGTATTGCGGAGATATCGGTTGTTATACTCTGGGCAATGCGGCACCTCTAAACACCACAGACACCTGTCTTTGCATGGGCGCAGGCATCACCATGGCTCAGGGTTTCAGCGTTGCCGAACCCCACAAAAAACACGTGGCCTTCGTGGGTGATTCCACGTTTTTTGCAAGTGCTATGACAGGTGTGGCGAATGCAGTCTATAACAACCACGACATAACCATAGTTGTGCTGGATAATTCCACTACAGCTATGACTGGAGGCCAGCCACACCCAGGCACAGGCGTTACTTTGATGCATGAGTGCAACACCTCATCATGCGAAAACCCCCAAAATCCAGGCAATCCAATAAGCATTTATGCTGTGCTTGAAGCCTTGGGGGTCAAATGCATTTTGCAAGCCGACCCACTCAATCACACGCAGGCAAAAAAAGCAGCATCTGAGGCGCTAGATTTTGCGGGGCCTTCTGCCATCATCTATAAATCCCCTTGCGCAAAACTTGCACCCCACAGAAAACCCGCGCACATAGATGCCGATAAATGCACAGGTTGCAAGCGTTGCATTACAGAAATTGGATGCCCTGGCATATTTTTTGCGTCAGGCGTTGCGCAGATTAACAACATGCAATGTGTGGGTTGCGGGCTTTGTGCTCAAATATGCCTGGTTGGTGCAATTTCTCTGGATTCAAAAGCTGATGGAAAAGTGGGCGCGAAAACTGGCACTGGCGCGGCTCCAAATGTTCAGGCTTCAAACGTTGACAAATAGGCAATGCCTATAAAACCTGGGCGGCAAGGGCGCATAAAAAGGAAGTATACAATGATTAACATTTTGCTTACAGGCATAGGCGGTCAGGGCACAGTTTTGGCAGCAAAACTTCTGGCGGCCGCTGCAATCTCACATAAATGGCAAGTGCGAAGTGCTGAAACCATAGGCATGTCACAGCGCGGAGGCAGCGTGATAAGCCATGTGCGCATCGCAAACACTAAGGCGGGCGAGAGCGTGCAAAGTGCCTTGGTGCCTGCGGGTCAAGCTGCGTTGATTGTGGCATTTGAACCCATAGAAGCCGCTCGCGTTTTGCCTTACTTGGCGCCTTGCGGCACACTCGTTAGTGCCACAAGTGAAATTTTGCCTGTAAGTGCAGCGTTGTCTGGAAGCGAATATTCAAGTGCAAACGTGATTGCAAACATAAAAGAAAGCTTACGCCAAACGCCTGCGCCTAAAACACAGGCAACGGATATGCAACCTGCGCCTGCTCAGGCATCCACGTGCGCACCCTTACACTCGGCCGCACATGCAGCAACTAATGCAGCCACGCACGATGTGCCCTCACATGCATCCACGCGCGCACCCCTACT
>CAVEFW010000177.1:0-2071 GCA_963615035.1 Phocaeicola dorei | reverse complement strand
ACTTTTTTATCTCTAGGTTTAATAAACTTGGCATCGTGCGAGACAAAACAGTAAGCGAAGTCGACTTTGCAAATTTAGCACGTGCTCGCATAGCAAATTACGCTGGCAGCCAAACACCTGGCACGTTTGATCACTTGAGTGCTCTGTATATTGAAAAAAAATATGGCGGAATTGGCGTGTGCGAGCAAGACCTAGAAGCAATGTATTACCTCTATTGGCAGTTTTATAACAACCTTCGACAAAGGTCTGGTTGGTTTAAGTTTCGTTTTCGCTATATCCTGCTTTAGTTTGGCGGTTGCATAAAAGAAGTGTTGCACGAAAAATAAACGTTACACGAAATAATAAGCGTTGCACGAAAAATAAGAGTTGCACGTAAATGGAAAAATTTTCAAGGAGACCAAATGAAATTAGAACTTATTGATGCGCAGTGCGGCTATGACGCACGCCACATAGTTCAAAAAAACATCAACTTTGCAATAAACACTGGCGAGGTGTGCTGTGTTTTGGGTCCTAATGGCGTGGGCAAATCGACTGTATTCAAAAGCATTCTGGGTCTTTTGCCGCTTTGTGGTGGTGCCATCATGTTCAACGGGGAAAACATAGCGTCTTGGAAGCCTTCGCAGCTGGCAAGTGCCATGGCATATGTGTCGCAAAACCACACGCCTCCTTTCCCATACACCGTGCAAGACGTTGTGTTGCTTGGGTGCACCAACAAGATAGGAGCACTGGGCAAGCCTTCCGACGAAGACTATAACTTGGTGGAAAACGCGCTGGAAGATATGGGCATCTATCATTTGCGTGAAAGAATATACACCGATATTTCTGGTGGTGAATTGCAACTGGTGATGATTGCGCGAGCACTTTGTCAGCGGCCACAACTGCTCGTGTTAGACGAACCCACAGCCGCACTCGATTATGGCAACGCTATGCTCGTTATATCAAAAGTGCGCGATCTGGCAAAGAAAGGATTTGCGGTTATCATGACCACGCACAATCCAGATCATGCGTTTATGTGCAACTCAAGCGTTGTTTTATTGCAAAAGGGGGAAAACATGAAATATGGACAAGCAATAGACATCATAACGGCCAGAAATATGCAATCTGCCTATGGAATAAACGTGCGCATAGTTGAATTTGCAGACGAAAATGGCAAGGTCATGCGCATGTGCGCACCGATGTTTTAGCACTAAAGCTATAAAATTTACGAAACCGTGAAAGCAAGAATAACCACAAAAAGAGGTGAACATGCAAAACACAACGAAACAAAACACAACGAAACAAAGCATAAACAACAATGTGTCAGACGACGCGCAAAAAGTTGACGTGAAAAACGCAGCTTCCGCGCGAAACAACGAATTAAAAACCGAGCAAAGCGAGCAAGGCAAGCTTTTGCCAGAAGATGTGCAAAGCGGAAGTGAAGTCATCCAAAAAATATGTGATAGCGTAAACAGCGTTATCCAAGGCAAAGAACACGAGGTGTTGTTGGTGGTGTTGGCGCTGCTCGCAGGCGGTCATGTGCTGTTGGAAGATCTGCCTGGAACAGGGAAAACCACGCTTGTGTCAACGCTTGCAAAAAGCATCAGCGTGGATTTTCGCCGCATTCAATTCACGCCTGATGTCATGCCATCCGACGTGTCGGGTTTCAGCGTGTTCAATCAAAAAACTCTTGATTTTGAATATCGAGCAGGAAGCATCATGAGCAATCTTGTTTTGGCAGACGAAATAAATCGTGCCAGCGCGAAAACGCAAAGTGCCTTGCTAGAGGCAATGGAAGAGCGTCAGGTGACGGTCGATGGCAACACATATAAACTAAGCGAGCCTTTTATGGTGCTGGCCACGCAAAACCCGATAGAGCAATTCGGCACCTATCCTTTGCCCGAAGCGCAACTTGACCGTTTTATGATCAGACTGTCTTTGGGCTATCCAGAGTTTCAACAAGAAATGCGCGTGTTGAAGCTGCGCGATAGCGCCAAGGCAAATGTCAGGGCTGTGGTGAGCGGTAAAGACGTTTTGCGCGTTCGCGAGCTTGTTCAAAAAATTCACGTAAGCGATGCTGTCTATCGATATATCG
>CAVEFW010000176.1:0-3088 GCA_963615035.1 Phocaeicola dorei | reverse complement strand
GGTGTGCACATTCACGCACATCATTTTCAAATGATTACCTGCATGTTTACTTGCACATTTCACAAATTCCTTGTCGGCATCTCTGTACCGCTTTTAAAGGACATTGTTAGTATAAACCAACAAATGAAATATAGCACTTTAACGCGTGAGTTACTTGAAAAATTTGTTTCTTAATTCTGCACTTGTCAAAATCTAGAGTTTTTCCTTATAGGCAGGACATTTGTATTCGTGAACTTCTGCAGACGCCACAATTTCAGAAATCCATTCGTCATATGGCAGTTTTGACTCTGCACTAAGCACTTCATCCATCTTTGCATGAGTTTCAGGAGATTTAGGCATAAATAGCGTGCAACAATCAGGAGCATCTGATGAAGATATCTTAAATGTGCCCAACTGTTGCGCCTGATCGATGATTTCAAGTTTGTCGGTTCCTATCAACGGGCGAAAAATGGGCATATCCACAGATGCATCTGTAGCGCGCAAATTATCAAGCGTCTGCGATGCCACTTGACCCAGGCTCTCGCCAGTAACTAGCGCTCCGCACTTGTTTTTTATTGCAAGTTGCTGCGCCACCTTAAACATAAGGCGTCTATATATTATTACACGCAATGGGGGCGGCACAGCCAAGCTAATTTCTTGTTGATAGTCTCCAAAGGGCACAACATACACACGTGCAATGCAACCTGTTTTTTCTAACACGCAAGCTATATCGTCGACTAAATATTCGCTCGCATCGCTAGTTTGCGGTCTGCCGCTAAAGTGCACAGCAAAACACAACGCACCGCGTCGCGCCATTTTCCACAAAGCAACAGGCGAGTCTATGCCGCTTGAAAGCAGAGCCATAACCCGGCCAGACACGCCCACTGGCAACCCTCCAATAGCGCGATTGCTGCGTGCATAAATATAGGCAGCATTTTGCACAACCTCAACTCCCACTTGCACATCAACGTTTTTCATTTGCACTTTCTTATCGGGAAAAGCCTCGCATAAATGCGCACCTATTATTTGGTTCATCTCCATTGAATTTATTTGAAAATCTGTATGATTGCGTCTAGCTTGAACCTTAAACGTGTCGAAGGGCTCGGCACCATGCAAAGCTATCACAGCAGCTCTGTTCATCACATCAATGTCTCTGTCGCATTTATACCCGCAACTCACGCGTGCCACACCAGGCACACGCGCACAAACGTCTGCCGCCTTGCACACAACATCATATGGCGTGCCCTCTTTGATGAAGATGCACAATCTGCCAGAGATGCGATGAATTGTTACTATAGGATAATCTTTTAGCAACGACTCAAGATTTTTTAGAAGGCGCATTTCAAACGTGCTTCTGTTGTGCCCTTTAAGACCTATTTCGTGGTAGTGAATTAAAATTATGTTTTGAAATTCATCGTTTGTTGGTTTGTCAGTCATGTAATCTCCAAAATAAAAGCGACAGAACTAAATGCGTCCCATCGCCTGATGTCGTCTGCAAAATTTTTGGCAGATAAAATTAAAGTGCGTATCGTGCTCAGAAATTTAAGTCTAAATAAATCGCGCACAAAAAAGTGATAAAGATAAATAAAGTTACGTGTAGTAATACTTTAGTGATGCTTTAGTGATACTGCACATTGATGGTTTTCGGGTCATAAGACACATCGCCATCTGCAATTTCAGCAAAAGCCAATGAAAGTGGCTTCTTATTACTTGCATGAGCAATTTCTGTGGCACAGGTTAGTTGCAAAGCACGTTCACGTTGTCCATGCATCATCTCATTTATGTCATAGGAACGCTTTGCGGCAAGCGTGCAAAGCAAAAAACGATCGTTATCGGTTTTGCTAAGTAATTTGTCAATTCTTGGCTCAATTATGCTCATGTCTATCCTTTTCTTTTTGTGTTTGCCTATATTATTCTGGTTAAATGGTTAAGTTTTAATTAACTTGAGTTTCAGCGCAAGGCTTACCTACGCAAGGCTTACCTACAATTGAATTTATATAGTCAATAAGTTTTGCTGATGCGCTGTCAACATCGTCGTTAACGATTATGTAATCATACTCCATTTTTTGCTTTAGTTCCACCTTTGCCGATTTCATTCTCTCACAAATCACATCATCGTTTTCTGTGCCTCTGTTTTTCAAGCGGCGCTGCAACTCTTCAAGAGAGGGCGGCTCTATAAATATTAAATTGGATTCAGGCAACTGATCTCGCACTTGAAATGCACCTTTGCATTCGATTTCTAAAATGACGTGTTCCCCATTGCACATATGCTCTTCAACTGATCTGCGAGGAGTGCCATAGAAATTGCCAGCATAGGTTGCATATTCTAAAAGTCCATTGTTTGCAATCAGATCTTCAAATTCGTCTTGGGTTTTGAAAAAATAATCCTTACCCTCAATTTCTCCATCACGCGGAGGTCTGGTTGTAGCAGAAACGCTCACCCAAGCACTAGGCAACACATCCATCAAACGCGATATCAGCGTGCCTTTGCCTGAACCCGACGGACCAGAAACAACAAATAAGTGACCTTTATGCAATGCTTACCTTTCAGTAAAATGTATACAACGCTCAAACGAGCATACTATACATCAAAAACAAATTGTCGAAAAAACAAAACCAAATCAACAATAAAAAAGGCAAATAAAAAAGGAAGTTAACTTAACTGTTAATTTAGAGCCTTCAGCAATTCATCAACTTGTCTTTTTCCAAGACCTTGGAGTCTCCTTGTTTTCGATATACCAATTTTATCCATCAACTTTTCTGTTTTCACTTTTCCAAACCCAGGCACACTCTCTATAAACGTGACAACCTTCATTTTTCCAATCACTCTATCTTTTCGCATCTCGATCACGTCTGCCGCGCTAAGCTCTCCAGAACTTAGCCTGTGTAAAACATCTGCTCTCACTCTGCGCGATTCAATGGCTATCTTTAGGGCCTCTCTTCTATCGTTATCTGTAAGTTCAGGCACACTCATAACTTGCTCCTCTACCCAAAATTTTATGTCCAACTATCAAGATTTGCATGCCAAGTTGTTAAAACTTTTGCAAACCCAACAAATACAAATCAAGATGATATGTTGCATTTTATCAGGTAAAAAAATAAAACAGGC
>CAVEFW010000175.1:0-5204 GCA_963615035.1 Phocaeicola dorei | reverse complement strand
TTCTCAGTTCGCGCAATATGTCTAGCAAAATTTCTTCCATGGTTTCATTTTATCCTAACACGAATAACTTCAATAAATATTTAGGCTTTTAGGTGTGAGTTAACTTTTTCGGGACTTGCGGCAGTTTTGTGCACCAAAACCCAAAAGGTTAACTCGCACTTAGAATACTTCCCTACTTTTGTTTCTTGAGTGGTTAAAATACACTCAAAATACAAAGCAACTTAGGTAGGTGGATTAAAAACACAACATGATTGACGTTATCTTGGACATACTTACAGACGCCATAGTGGACACGTTGCGGCTGCTGCCCTTTTTGCTCGTAGTGTATTTATTGCTTGAATGGCTTGAACATAAGGCGGGCAACAAGACGCGCGACGCGGTGTTGCGAGCAGGCGTTGCAGGGCCTTTTGTGGGGGCTTTGCTGGGTGTGGTGCCACAGTGCGGATTTTCGGCGGTGGGCGCAACGCTCTATGCGGGGCGTGTCATCACGCTGGGCACTTTGTTCGCCGTGTTTTTGTCGACGAGCGACGAGCTTTTGCCTTTGATGATTGCCGAATCCGCACCAATTGACAAGATGGTTGCGATCCTTGCCACAAAGGCAATAATCGGCATGGTGATGGGGTTTGCCATAGATGCTGTGTTGCACGTGCGACATGTGCCTAAAGAACAAATTGCTATCCATAAATTATGCGAGCAAGACAAATGCGCATGCGCGGGTGATTGCAAGACGTGTTCGCAAAACCCCGAGCTTACCTATGAACACGAGGAAGTGCTTGCAAGTTGCACGTGCGAACACCACAAGCAAGGGCAGGCGTGTGAAAAAGCCGAGCATCAACACGCACACGACCACACACACGCCCATATCTTGAAGAGCGCATGCATTCATACCGCTCAGGTGTGTATATTCGTTTTCTTGATATCCATTGTGCTGGGCGGTGCGTTTGAAGTTGCAGGCGAAGACGCACTCGCAACTTTGTTTTCGGCAAGCCCTGTGCTCACTGTGTTTTTAAGTGCGCTTGTGGGGCTTATTCCAAATTGTGCGGCAAGCGTGGGAATAGCGCAGCTCTATCTTGAGGGTGTGCTTAGTTTCGCAGCCGCCATGTCAGGCTTGCTTACAAGTGCAGGCGTAGGGCTTTTGGTGTTATGCAGAAACAATCGCGCACCCGCACAAAACGTGCGCATAATTGCCCTGCTCTATGTGATGGGTATTTTATGGGGGCTTTTGTTCTTAGTGCTCGGCATTTCGTTTTAGTGCTGGTTGAACTTAAGCCATGGGCATCTGCGCGCGAAAAGAGGGCGCGAAAAGGGAAAAGTGATGCGCGCGAAAAGAGGGTGCGAAAAAGCGAAAAGGGGGCGTGCAAAAATGCCTCATTTTTTCTGTCCAGTTTGTGATTTCAATCAACTATTTCATTGTAAAGTTTGCTTTTAGATGAAACGATTATTTATTTCTATTGTTTCACATCTCGATTAAGTATAATGTGCATTCACATATTTGTTTTCTATCAGGAACGAAAGCATGACCGATACATCCCAAGCTAGAAACACGGATGACAATAAAATAAGTAAGTCGAAGGTCAACTCGGTGGGCGCGGGGGGTGCCCCAGCGGCTGCTGTGGCTGCCGAAGTTGCGCCTGCGCGGAAAAATGCCCGACTTACACCCGCGCAAATGGCAGCTGAAACCGCATCCGCGCAGATGGGCGTGAGAACTGTGCCCACACAGACAGATGTCCGAACAGCGCCCGCGCAACGAAACGTCAAAAACAAGCACGCGTCGGTGCTCGACGAGGTGGACCTAGATGCCGATGAACTGGCAGAACTTGCCGACAAAACGTTCAACGATCGTTTAAGCGTGGGCAAAAAGGTGGGTCTTGTGGCGTTGCTTTTGGCGGCGTTTTGCATAAGTTTCATGATGGGTCGCTATAGTTTCAGTGTCCCTGCCATCTTAGATGCCATTCCCGATCACTTCAATTACCTATATAACGTATATGTGCTCGGCATGAGCGAACAGGCGGCAACGATTTTGCTCGCCGATGTAAACATGGATACGGCACTTTTCAACATTCGTTTCCCGCGACTAATCATGGTGCTTTTGGTGGGTGCTGCCTTGGCGGCTGCGGGTGCAAGTTATCAAGGCATGTTCAAAAACCCGCTGGTGTCTCCCGATTTGCTTGGTGCGAGCGCGGGTGCATCGTTTGGTGCTTGTTTGGCACTGCTTTTGAACTTAAGCAACATCTTCATCCAACTTTTCGCCTTTGTGGGCGGGCTATGTGCGGTGGGGCTCGTGATGCTTTTGAACAAAGTGATACGAAGCGATGCGCTTTTAGGCCTTGTGTTGGGTGGCATATTGGTGAGCAGCTTGTTTTCCAGCGGGTCGAGCATAATAAAACTCGTGGCAGATGCCGACGATAAATTGCCAAGCATCACCTTTTGGCTGATGGGCAGTTTTGCTGGCATAGACGTGCGCGATTTGCTTATCGCACTTCTTCCGATGTTGCTGGGCTTCGTGCTTCTCTTAAGCCAGCGATGGAAGCTAAACGTGCTTTCATTCGGCGAAGAAGAGGCGCGCAGTTTGGGCGTGAACACCGCACGCACTCGCGCCATCGTGATCATGGGCGCCACATTGCTCACCTCGTGTTCTGTGGCGGTGGCAGGTGTTATCGGCTGGATAGGGCTCGTGGTGCCACACTTGGCGCGTGCGCTGGTGGGGCCAAACTATAAAGTGCTCATTCCAGCCACCATGATAATAGGTTCCGTGTTCTTGATTGTGGTCGATAATTTCTGTCGCTTAATCTTTGCGGTCGAGATCCCCATAGGGCTTCTGACCAGCATCTTAGGCATTCCGTTCTTCGTATTTATCTATGCGAAAAATATGAAGGGGTGGTAGGAGTGCTCTTGTGTGTTAACAATTTGTGCGCGGGCTATAACAAAACGGAAATAGTGCACGACGTGTCGCTTAACGTTGAGCGCGGCGAATTTGTGTGCGTGATTGGTCCGAACGGATGCGGAAAATCCACGCTTTTGCGAAACATGCTGGGGCTCGTCAAGCCATTTTCAGGCGAGGTGCTCATGGATGGCGAAAACGTGAGCGAAAAAGACGAGCGATGGTGCGCGCAACATTTCGCATACATTCCTCAGGCACACACCCCCCCGTTTCCGTTCAAAGTGAGCGACGTGGTCATCTTGGGGCGCACGCCATACAAAACGGGCATTTCGAACACGACTACAAAAAAAGACAGAATCATTGCCTATCGCGCTTTGCAACAACTCTCCATCGAAAACTTGGCAGACAGCACATACACCGAACTTTCTGGCGGTCAGCAACAGTTGGTGTTAATCGCGCGTGCGCTTGTGCAACAGCCAAAGTTGCTCGTGATGGACGAACCCACCGCAGCACTCGATTTCGGAAATCAGCAACTGGTGCTCACGCGCGTGCACGAACTCACGCGCCTAGGCATGGCGGTCATCATGGTCACACACGACCCCGACCATGCGCTTTTCTGTGCAGATCGCGTGATCGTGATGGAAGAAGGCGTAATCATTCAAGATGGCACAACGGAAGAAACGATAACTACCGAAACGCTTCAGCGCATCTATTCATCGCAAGTGTGCGTGGCGAATGTGGAAGTTAGCCCTGGGCGCACACAGCGCGTGTGCGTGCCACTCATGGCTCACATCGATGAGTGCGAGCGCGAGGATGAAGCGTGTTTTCAGGAGAAAACGCGAGAATTTCGAGAAAAATAACGGGGAGATAGATGAGAAAAGAAATTGACAAAGTTGCGGCTCACGCTGCGCATGCAACAAATGATGAGGGTCAAGCACTGCCTAACCTGACGCGTCGCACATTTATGCGTGCATTTGCGGGAGGCTTGCTCGTTTCCTTTGTGGGTGGCGCAAGTGCTGGTTTGACGGGCTGTTCGGGCGCGAAAGACGCGGCTGACAGTGCCATTTTAGGCGTGCGCACCGTAACCGATCACGCAGGGCGTGAGGTGAGCATTCCCACTGCGCAAAACATCAAAAACGTGTTCTTCACTTCCAGCTTGGCGCAGGTATACATCACTTGCCTGTGCCCCGACCTGCTGGCAGGCACGGCATCGAAGTTTGAAGATAGAAGCTTGCCTTATTTGCCAGAGGGCGTAAATAAGCTGCCTTACCTGGGCACGCTCCACAACAACGGCGAGATAGATCGCGAACAGTTGCTCAAGCAAGACATCGACATCATGTTCAGCATCTCAGGCATAGAACTCACGCAGCAAAACATATCTGAGGCCATAGAAATTCAAGACCAGACGCGCATCCCTGTGCTCTTGGTTGATGGATCGTTCGACGTTATCCCCGATGCGTTTCGCTTCTTAGGCGATATTTTGGGCAGACCAGACAGAGCAGAAGAGTTGGCCACATTTTGTGGAGAGTTCTATGAGCGCGTGCATAAAGTGGTGCAGACCATCCCCGAATCGGAGCGCATAGGAGTTTATTATGCGGAAGGCCCCGAGGGGCTTCAAACAGAGCCTGAAACGAGCCAGCACATGTTGGGCTTTTTGGAAGGCGGTGCGAAATGCGTGGCAAAGTGTAAGGAAACATATGGTGGTGGCATGACTGATGTGTCGCTTGAACAGGTGATTAAGTGGGACCCAGAAGTTATCGTGGGTTGGGATGTGGATACGCGCGGAGGAGCGGTGGATGACATTCGCACCAACAAAAACTGGGCGAACATCACGGCCGTGAAAAATAGCCGTGTATACGCCATGCCCAATGAGCCTTGGGCGTGGTGCGATCGTCCGCCTGGAGTGAACAGGCTCATCGGCATTCACTGGGTAGCGAATTTGCTTTACCCGCAATATTACGATGTAGACATGGTGGAAGTGACGCAGGAATATTTCAAGACGATGTATAACGTGGAGCCTTCGCGCGAGGAAGTGGAAAAAATGCTCGGAAATTCGTATACGAAAAAGGCATAGATGAGATGAAGCGAGTTTTTCATTATCTGAGGAAATTGGTGCATACGATTGCATGTTGCCCATGCAGGGTGTTCGCTGCGACGTTTTCTGCAGTGACCAAAGTGTTTCATGCGTGTGCATATTGCTCAAATGGGGTGCGCAGCAAGTCTGAGCACAAAATTCAAAATCGCTCGATGAGCGATTTTGCAACTAAAGCGCGAAGCAGTGGAGCGCATGAGCAAAAAGATCCAGTGAATCTTTTTGCGAACA
>CAVEFW010000174.1:0-2540 GCA_963615035.1 Phocaeicola dorei | reverse complement strand
CATCAAATAGCCTTCAAACAAAGAAATGGTCAGCGCATCCACATCTTTCAAATCTTGAATATGCTCGACGCTTAAAAATTTGCAATAGACAGACAAATCATGAGAATATGACGCAATCGTGTTTTTCGATAGCGCACGCTCTATCTTTAAGTAATCAATAAATTCAAAAACAAGCTGTGCAGAAGTTTCATTTAGCGAATAGGTGCAAACCATAACCACACACCCACACATAAACACACAACCACGACCGCGATCTATCGCGAAAAATCTTTGCGCACGGGCGCATCTTCATCTAAAAGGTTGGCAATCTTTAAGGCGCGCACAACATCTTCAACGTCTTGCCCGCAAAGAGCACTCACAGGCTCACGCATTTCGTTGGTGTTGAAAATGCCCATTTGCCAAAGTGCTGTTTTGAATGCGCCGATGCTTGCGTTCAAGCCGCTGGTGGTGCGAATGGTGCGCGTCATCCACATCAGGCGCGATAGGTGATCTTGAATTTTTGACACCTCTTCCCAATCTCGCCCACATGCCGCTTGCCACTGTTTTACATATGCGTGCGGGTCAACATTTGCAAGACCTGGAATGCACCCATCAGCGCCAGCCAAATATGCCCCATCAACAACCATGTCGCGCCCAGCAAACAAAGAAAGGGGGCTGCCAGCGTCTTTGTTTTCTTGCACAAGCCAGCGAAAGTTGGCATCGTCTCCTGAAGAGTCTTTCACGCCTTGCAACACGCCCTCACACCCCAAGCGCACAAGCAACGCCGGGTCTAGCTTTGCCTTTGTGCATGCAGGCAGATCGTATGCATATAGTGGCAGCGATGTGTGATCGCGAATGGCGCGAAAGTGTCGCTCAACTTCGCCAGAACCGCCCAACGTATAAAACGGCGCCGTTGCCACAAGCCCATCAACACCATAACTTGAAGCCCGCTTTGCCTGGTCTACCACGCGCAAAGTTTCCATGTCGATTATGCCAGCCAAGATGGGCACACGACCATTCACGATAGACACAGCTTCTGATAGCACGTGATAGCGCTGCGCATCTGTTAGATGAGCCACCTCACCACACGACCCCAAAAAAAACAGCCCATCAACACCAGCATCCAGCATGTTTTTTATAGACTTGTGAAAAGCTTCCAAATCGATTGATTTTTTAGAAGTAAGAGGAATTACGACAGACGGGATAACACCTTTAAGCCCCACTGATTCCATGAATGTCTCCTTTAGTTTAATTTAGCTAACTCAACTAATCTTGGCGTTGTTAATGGTGGATTTGCCCACATTGCACAAAAACCCTCCGCAAATATCACCAACTTACCAAAAAGTAGCGCAAATTTATTTTTTAACTATTATAGTATCTAGGGCTAATCGCCAAACATAAAACATACAAACATAAAATATAAGGAATATAGGGCGTGCAGCGAAATGTTAGTCTGATGCGGTCTGATGTGCACCTATGTCGCAAAATAGAGTTGTGTGGTAAAAAGCAGGGGGCTTGCCTAAAATAGACCAATAAAAATTGAAAGTGAGAAATATGCTAATTGCAAAGTCGAAAACTAAGGAAAAAATAAAGCAAATCTCTAAAAAATCGATATTGGTGTTTTTAGTTACCACTTTAGTTATTTCAATGTTGCCAGCATCTGCTCTGGGCGTTGTCGCGAGTGAAAATAAAATTGAAGCGATTTCAGAGAACACGATTTCAGAGAACACGGTTTCAGAGACCACAATTTCAGAGATCACCACGGGCAGCACAGAAAATGAAGACGCACGGATCAGCGCAAATAAAGCTCAAGAAGATTCAAACTCAAATGCAAACAACGACGAAAATTCGTCTAGCGAAAACTTAAACACGCAAAGCGAACAGACAGAAACAAACTTAAACAACGCAAAAGATGCGAAAAACGCAAACAGTTCAAACCAAAATGAAAATTCAAGCAATTCTTCGCGTGCTGAAAATGCTGCAAACACAAATAACGCAACAAACACAAACACTGCAAACACAAACACAAACGCTGGCTCTGTTCAAAATGCTCAAAACACTCAAAACGCAACTTCAGCCTTGCCCAGTGAATACGTGCCCGTATATCGCATGTATAACTATCTTACGTCTGAACACTTAATGACAACTAGCGCAGAAGAATACAGCTTTTTAGTTGACTATAATTGGAATCAGGAAGGCATTTCTTTTAATTCACCTGTGCAAAGCGAAACAAATTCCATTCCCGTATATCGCCTATATAACTCGCAGTTGGGCACTCACCACTATACAACAAACAAAGAAGAGTGTGATGTGCTTGTAAGTCAATATGATTGGACATATGACAACGAAGCAAACCCTGTTTTTTACTCGATGCCTAAAGACTCAGATGGAGTATCTCCAGTTTATAGACTATATAACTCGGGGCTTTCTCAGCATCACTACACCATGAGCACTATAGAAAAAGATTTGATTTGCCTTTATAACGGCTGGACGGATGAAGGCATAGATTTTTACAATTACAAAGTGCAAGACGCAATAACGCCAGAGCTAAAAGTTAGTGC
>CAVEFW010000173.1:0-2732 GCA_963615035.1 Phocaeicola dorei | reverse complement strand
GAGTGATTATTTAGGAAATTCGGGAGATTGTGACCCGTATTAAAGTAACGCGATCGTTAACTTTGCGTGTCAAATATAAATTTCGTTTATGATAAATGAATTTATGAATGCACCATGCAAACACGATTTGTAAGCACACCACAGCACAAAAAGTGCAACGATTAAAAATATACAGGAGTTAAAGTTGTCAAACAATGCCGATAGCACCAAAAACACTGCCGATAACGACACAACAATAAAACCGAGTGCCAAAACATTAGACCCGAGTGCCACAACAATAGACCCGAAAGTTTCACGCTTGGGGAGTGCACCTTTGGGTAAGCTTCTCTTTGAATTTGGTGTTCCTGCTGTTGCAGCCGTTGTGTTAAATGCGCTCTATAACGTAATAGACTCTGTGTTTTTGGGGCAAGCCATGGGCAAAATAGGTCTTGCTGCCACCACGGTGGCAACACCGCTCATGACAATTTTGTTGGCAATTTGCATGTTGGCAGGTGCTGGCGGAAATGCCCTTTGTGCCATCTTGCTTGGTCGCGGAGAACACAAACGCGCAGAATGTGCGCTCGGCAACACGTTTTTAGTAATCATTGCAGAGGCAGTGATAGTGGCCCTCTTTGCGCTTTTTTGCCTAGACCCGATTCTTCGCTTGGCAGGAGCAAGTGATGAAACGCTGCCTTACGCGCGGCTTTTCATGCAGATAATATCTTTTGGCTGCATATTCAACAACATATCATTTGGAATAAACAACTTCATCCGCACGGCTGGGTCTCCCTATGTGGCGCTAGGCACAGCGGCTCTCGGCGCATTTGCCTGCATCGTTTTCAACTATTTTTTCGTAATCGTGTTTGGGTGGGGTGTAGCAGGTTCTGCCGCTGCCACAGTGCTGGGACAAGCTGTTTCATCTGTCTGGGTCATGTGGTTTTTTACGTTGAACAAAAAAGCTCCATTTCGTTTGAGGCTTTCATGCATGCGCTTCGATTCGGAGCTTTGCTTGCGCATCTTGGCTTTGGGGCTGGCACCTTTTGCGCTTCAATGTGCCGCCGCCATAAACCAGATGGTGGGAAATTTCCAACTTGCAGCTCTTGGCGCTGCAGATGCAATAGGCACAGACGGAGCACTTGCAAGCATAGGCGTTGTGATGAAGATTGTGATGTTCGCCATCTTTCCAGCCATCGGCATCTCTATATCTGCTCAGCCAATCTTTGGCTTCAACATCGGGGCGCGCAAATATGATCGCGTAAAGCGCATGCTCTATTTGGTGTTTGCTGTGTCTGCTGTGGTGCTGTTTTCGCTTTTCTGTGTGGTGCACATTTTCCCCGAGGCACTAATGAGTTTATTTGGCGTGGAAGATAGCCTTATGCGCTTTTCAGTTGAATCGCTTAAGGTGTGCACAATGTTAATCCCCATCATATGGGTGCAGATAAATGGTTCAAATTATTTTCAAGCAACAGGTCAGCCGCTGAAATCTTCGATTATGTCGGTCACGCGACAGATTATCTTTCAGCTTCCACTCTATTTTATATTGCCTGCAATAATTCCAACCATCTTTCCAGATGTATCGCCACTATTTAGTTTTTGTCTGGCATATCCTGTGACTGATGCGCTATCTGTAGCGTTTTGTTCTGTGTTTGTGATCTTGGAGATCCGCAGGTTAAACGCACTCATTTCTCAGCAAAAAAATGGCGTCTTTGTGTGATGCTGATTGTTTGGCGCAAAATCAAACAGTAATTAACAAAATCAAACAGAAATAAAAAATATTAAACAGAAATAAATAAAGGGGCTTGCCTAGATGGGGTCAACAAAAAAACCCCATAGCTTGACAAATACGTAATAAGCAGAAAAAACCAAGCCTTTCAATCTATGGTTTAAAGCATCGCAAATATATTAGTAGTTTTCCCTTATGTTTTATAAGTTATTAACCCTTGTTTTAATGTCAAATTGCATTTCACAGAAAAGTTCGTATTAATATTTCTATAACTGAAAATTTAATTTTAGTTTATTAACTTGGTCGTTGAAATAACTCTTAGTGTTGCGTGTGAATGCAACAGAGTGGGAAGGAGAGTTTTTGAATGGCAAAGCACTTATAGCTGGAATTTCTGCATTACTTGCTGGCAGCGAAATTGTCTATCGCGGCGTTTTGCGAACAGACGATGTTTTGCGTCCGCCTGGTTTCCAAAACGAATCTGATTTTTTATCTCGTTGCATTAAATGTGGCAGGTGCATAGAGGCTTGTCCTTATATGTGCATAGGCACTGCCCCGTTTTCTAGTGGTGCGCAAAGTGGCACTCCTCAAATTGACCCAAGACGCCAAGCGTGCAGGTTGTGCGATTCTTTTCCTTGCACAAAAACATGTCCTACAGGCGCGCTTCGAGATGTTGAAACCATAGATGATGTGCGCATGGGCACAGCTGTTATTAACTATGATTTGTGCATAGCGATGGCTGGTAATCGCTGTGAGGTATGTTATCGAGCATGTCCGCTCATAGACAAAGCCATAACCATCGATTATACGGTGCGTGAAGGCGATGCAATTCATTCTGTTTTCGCGCCAAAAATAAATGCTGATGAGTGTGTGGGGTGTGGAATTTGCGTTGAGAGATGCGTTGTGAGCGAGCCTGAAGTTGCTATAAGCATCAAGACGAAGAAAGATTAAAGTTTTTACATGAATACACAGGAGAGAGAAAATGAATATAACAAGACGACAGTTTATTAAAAAAACAGCCATAGTGCTGGCA
>CAVEFW010000172.1:0-3155 GCA_963615035.1 Phocaeicola dorei | reverse complement strand
ACTGCACTAAAT
The DNA here is from genome assembly GCA_963615035.1 of Phocaeicola dorei. Classification (GTDB taxonomy): domain Bacteria; phylum Actinomycetota; class Coriobacteriia; order Coriobacteriales; family Eggerthellaceae; genus CAVEFW01. The sequence continues at coordinate 3,143 of CAVEFW010000172.1, read as the reverse complement.
CTGACAGCTGCATTTACCTTGCCGAACCTGCATTTAAATTTTCAATCAACCGGTGGATTGCATATGGAAAAGTGCGCACGGGCAAATCGCACGCGAAAAAAGCGCAACGTAATTAATTCTCAAATTCATGCAAACCAACCTACATCTTTTCAGGGGCAGACACGCCAAGCAGACCAAGTGTTAGGCTAAGCAAGATGCGCGTGGCATCGCACAGCGCCAATCTGGCATATGTGACTTCGCTATCTTCGCCTATTACGCGACAATTTGTGTAAAACTGGTGATATAGCTGCGCTAGTTCGGTGCAAAAATGTGTTAGGCGATAAGGCGCGCGATCTCTTGATGCCATCTGTATAAACTCTGGGAAATCGGCTGCTTTTCTCATGAGCGCAAACTCTGATGGGTGCACCAAAACAGACAAGTTCACGTTTGCAGGAATTAATTGAGAAGCAAGCACACCTGCGCCCACGCTCAAAGCTTCATCTTCGCTCTCGCAAATTTTTGCATCTGTTGCCGCGCGTCTTATGATGGAACATATGCGAGCATGAGCATATTGCACATAGTAAACTGGATTGGAAGCATCTTGTTTTTTGGCTAGTTCTATGTCGAAATCTATCGGCTGGTCACTCGAGCGCGAAAGCATCAAAAAACGCGTTGCATCAACGCCAACTTCGTCGATCAGCTCTTCAAACGTTACCATCTCTCCTGTGCGCTTGCTCATGCGCACAGCCTCGCCTGCTCGCTTTAAGTTGACAAGCTGCCCAAGCACTACCTCCAGCGCATCTGAATATCCCCAAGCGCTAAGCATTGCCTGGCAACGTTTTACATATCCATGATGATCTGCGCCCCATATATCTATCAGCTTATCGAATCCGCGCTGAATTTTGTTGTAGTGATAGGCACAATCACTCATGAAATATGTCATTTCACCATTTTCTTTTATGAGCACGCGATCTTTGTCATCTCCAAACTGCGTAGATTTAAACCACGTGGCACCTTGCGCTTCATATAGATATCCCTTTTCGCGAAATGCCTCAAGCGCAAAATCTATTGCGGTTTTGCCATCGGCGTTTTCTTTATATAGCTCGCGCTCACTAAAATATAGGTCCATATTTGTGCCAAAACGCTCAAGAGTGTTTTTTATGCGAGTAAGCATTTGCTCATAGCCAAATTCGCGGAAGTGTTCGAGGCGCTTTTGCGCATCGGCTTTTTGCCACACCTTGCCCTCTGCATCCATAATTGACTGAGCAATGTCTTTTATATACGCGCCCCCATAACACTTTTCAGGCAAGCTTACATCTTCACCGCAAAGCTGCAAATAGCGCACCACGATGGAATTTCCAAACACATCCATCTGGACGCCGTGGTCGTTCACGTAAAACTCTTCGTATACATCGAAACCTGCGTGTTTTAGAATGCGAGCCAAGCAATCCCCCAGGGCTGCCCATCTGCCATGTCCTATATGCATAGGGCCTGTAGGGTTGGCAGAAACGTATTCTAAGTTAATTCTCTTGTTTTCACTGTTCGCAATTTTTCCAGCTCCATATTTCTCGCGCTGATCTCTAACTAAAGCAACTGTATTTTGCAATGCCCGATCTGATAGATAGAAGTTGATGAAGCCAGGACCAGCAATTTCTGTTTTTTTGATTATTTCATTTTCTGGAAGTGCATCCACAATTTTTTTTGCGATGTCCCTTGGCGCCATGTGTGCTTGTTTTGCCAAGCGCATAGAAACGCTGCTGGCCCAATCGCCATGTTCTATTTCACGTGGGCGCTCCAACCCAACGTCTGAGAGTGTGATGGAAAGCTCTGTTCCTAGTGCTGTTTGAATTAACTGTTCTATTTGATCGCGAATTGTCATCTGCATATCTCCTGAATAACTTTTATTGTTTGTAAATTGTAGTGTAATTTTGTGGGCATTTAGTTTAGCAGCAATCTATAAATTGGACATAGATTATAGCTTGCTCAAATCTATGTGATATCTATGTGATATCAATATGATATGTGTGCGCACTGGCATGTATGCCACACATTTGCTCTAGTGCTTGTTTATATAGCTTGAGCTGAAGCGCATAAATTTCATCGAGCGAAGATGCGCTTGCGTTAGTTTTCCAGTCCAGAATGTGCCACGAACCTTTTGTTTCATATACCAGATCTATAACTCCACTCACGATATCACATGCGCTATTTTCGATGTTTAGTTCGCTATTTGGTTCGTTGTTTGGTTCGCTGTTTGGTTCGCTATTTGGCGCATACCTAAAAGGAACTTCGCAATATATCTTATTTGCACTTTTAAGTTGTGAAAATATATCTGCCTCAACACCGTTTTCCTGTTCAAAACCACCATCAAGCATTTTATCTATGACATTTAGTAATATTGTTTGCGCCACAGAATGCAGATCGTGTGTGTCTTCGCGCTCGTGCTCGCTCACCACAAAACTAACTAAATCTTTTTTATCTATTGCCTCTAGATTGTGCCTATTTGATATCAATATCTCCATAACTCGATGAATTAGCGTGCCAAAATATGCTCTTTGCGCTGCGTTGAATCTGGGCTTTTTTGCGTCTGTTTCTTTTTTGTCTTTTGAAAAATCGGCACTATTTTCTTCGTCGTCTGCCTTGCTTGGTTGCAAAATGCTATATGTTGGATGCGTGATGTTTGACAACTTGTTGAACACCAAATCTTCTTTTGATTGATCGTATAGATATTTGGCAGACGCTCTTATCACTTTATCTTTATTTGATGCCTTGTCGCGCTCAACTTCAAAAACAATGTTGTTGTCTGCACTAGCACATTCCACGTCGTATTCTGTTTCATCTTGAAAACTCATAAACCGTGAAAAATCAGCCAGATTTTCCGACACACAATCCCACATGCTTGCTTGTGCGCTCTCTTTGCCCTTAGATGAAACTTTATAGGGCGCACAAACAATCAGCGCATTTTGCGCGCGCGTGACGGCAACGTATACTTGACGAAGCTTTTCTGCATCAAGCGCTTCACACTCTGCACTGTGAGCATCTATAAAACTCTCGTCAATCACAACACCATCACTTTGTATGCTTGGAACGTCTTCATCGCTATTATCAACACCACTTTATCTTTATTTGATGCCTTGTCGCGCTCAACTTCAAAAACAATGTTGTTG
>CAVEFW010000171.1:0-14393 GCA_963615035.1 Phocaeicola dorei | reverse complement strand
TTTGGGCACATGGGTGTTCAAATCGCGCGCTACGCGCTCAGCGTTTTCCACGACTGCGTCAATCATGCCATTTTCGCGAAGCTCCTTAAATAGCGGACTGGTTTCAAAATAACTTCTGCCAGCGGATGCCTGCATGGGCGCTGCCAAATTTCTCAGGTTGTCGCAGTCAAGGGCGTGGGCATCTAGCATGAAAAGATGCTCGACCTCTTCCCCGTTTGCAACAAGCTGACATGCCATTTCATGCGCCACCACGCCGCCATAGCACCAGCCCCCCAAGATATAAGGGCCACATGGCTGATATTTTTTGATTATCTCGATATATTTTGCAGCGATGTTTTCTATGCCGCTCAATGCATTTTCTGGGTGATAAAGATTGTAAGGCTCTATCACGCCAAACGTGAAGTCGTCGCGGATTCGCTGTGCGAGTTGATAATATGCGCCACTTCCAGTGTTGCCTGTGTGAATGAAGAAGATTTTTTTGCGTGTGTTGTGCGCAGTCTGCCCATTGGGTGCATTTGAATAGAAGAAAACATCCTCTGCTGATGTTTTCTTAGGACACTCTATGCGCGACGTGGCATCTTGTGCCGCCAAATCGTGAACTGCGCCGGTTTTAGTCGTTGCGCTCTCGATATTTTTCTCGATATTTTTCTGCGCAGTGTCTTCGCCATCTTTCGCGGCTCCAACAAACATATCATGCCAAGCGCTCAATTCTTGATCGTTCGGATAATTTTCAAGCAAAAGGCCTAACAACTCTATCAAAAGAGAGCGAAGATGCGCCTGTGTGTAAGCAATTTTGTGAGCCATGATGAAAAGGCAAGACTGCGCCTCGCCCAGGTGAACTAATGCCACGCGAAAAAGCGGTGAAAACTGCATGTCAAAGGGCTGTTTACAATCCTCACGCTGCAACTTCTCATAAACTTGAGCGATGTTGAGACCGCGCCCATCCATCAACTTCAGCGGAACTTTCCTGTCTGTAATGACGCCTTGAAAAAATGAAACGTTGCGGCATGCGATGGAAGCACCAAGTTCTGCGTGTTTTTGAGAGAGCGCATCCAAAGCACGCCTGAGCACATCTGGCTCAATGTGGCTATCTGACACAAACATAAAGCGCCGCTCAGGGGCTTGCAAGTCTGGATGAATCAAACGCCTGCAAATTAAGTCATCCTGGCGAGGTGTGAGGGGCAAAACTTTGAGAACTTTTTCACCGTGAGATAGATAATCGCACTTCACGGCTTCGTATTCATCCACGCTCCAGAGCCTCTCATAGGCAATCTTCGCTTCAGTTGCAATTTCTCGAAGCGACGTTGAAGATAAAACAATCGCAGAGCTTATTTTTATGCCTTGCTCAGACAAACATGTTGACAACTCCATGGCCCTAAGCGAATCGCCGCCCAGTTGCACAAAGCTCTCATCGGGGTCGATGGCACCCGCAATGTCAAGCACGCGAGCTGCGGCCTCTGCCACCCTAAGTTCGGCTTCGCTAAAAATCGCTCCCAAGAAATGAACGTTCACTTTCGGGTCTGGAAGTTTGGCGCGTATCACTTTTCCGTTGGCGTTTCGAGCCATTTCATCAAGCCGCACCCACAAATCTGGCAACATATAGGCTGGCAAAAATCCGGACAACATGTCGGTGAGCTTTTTTGTGTCGCATTCATTTTTCGCTTCGTAATAGCATGTCAAGTGGTCAATCCCATTGACTGTTTTCACCACCACGACAACTTGCGCGCACGCAAAGTGAAGCTTTTTCATGGCATAAGAAACTTGAGTTTCCACCTCACCTGTTTCGATGCGAAAGCCCCGAAGTTTCACCATGTTGTCCATTCTGCCTAAGATGTAATATGTGCCATTTTCATCCTGCCTTGCGCGATCGCCCGTGCGAAAATAAATTTTGCCATCGCGAGAAATCCACTTTTCTTTAGTCTGATTGGGCAAATTCAGATATTCAAGCGACGCGCGAGCGTCACTCACTAAAAGCTCGCCTGCCTCACCTGGCGACACATTGTCCAAGTTTTCATTCACCAAACACACGCAAGCCCCTTTTGTTGGGCGACCCACTGGAATGATGTCTTCATCGCCTGCAACCCGCGCAGAAAAGATCGTCGCCAACTCTGTGCTTCCGTAAATATTGTAGAGCTTTGTGTTTTTAGAGCACGGCTTGAAATTGCGAAGCTTTTCCCCGCCCGCAAAAATTGATGTGTTGCTCATGTCGTAATCTTCAGCCATGGTGGCAGCCAAACTGGAAGGCATGAAGATGTGCGTAATGTTGTTTTGATTTATATATGAATAGAGAATGGCCGTGCTCTGTTTTACCTGCGCAGGTGCGATGTGCACCGCCCCGCCCCCCGCCAGCGTGCCGAACATGAACACGTTGGTTGCCACAAACGTAAAGCCAGACATGATGCACATGTGGCTTTTTTTGCTGAAATCTAGCCCTTCGTGATTGAGCGTCCAATCGTTTACTCCCTGAAGCAGGGCATGACGATGAATTACTCCCTTTGGGTTTCCAGTGGTGCCTGAGGTGTAGAGAATCATTGCTGGGTCGTCTGAATGTCTGGGGATTGGTTGAAAAACTTGCGTGGTCTGATTTTTGTGCTGTCTCTCTGCGTGGTTTGAATCGTGTGAGTTTTCCACATCGTCGAAGAAGAGAACTGTGCAGGGGTTTTGCTGTGCGCGGGTGCTTTGATTGGTGCAGGCACCTTGATTTTCGCATTCGGCTTGCTCACTGCGCTCAATTCGATTGTTGCGCTCGCTTTGCTTTTCGCAGTCGCTTTGCTGTTCGACTTGCAGCTTTTCAGACATCTGCCGCCTCTCCCACAAGCTGCGATCTGCAAGAATAAAGCGAACAGAGGCATCTTGCATCATATATATGAGGCGCTCTTCTGGATAGGCTTCGTCGAGCGGCAGAAAAACCCCGCCAGCTTTTAAGGCAGCTATTGCGCCTACCACAATCTCTTTTTGCCGAGAGACAAAAACTGCCACCGCTTCACCTGGTTGCGCACCACGTTCAAGCAACTCGCGGGCTATCGCGTTACTTGCCTCATCTGCCTCTTGATAGGTTAAAGTTCCGTTTTCATCGCTTAGCGCAAGATTGTCTGGCGCTTTCTTTGCGATATTTGAAAAATGTTCATGAAAAAGTTGTTTCATGGTGTTTATCTCTGCTCTATTTCTTCCAATAATCTATCATTGCCGCAATAAAGTGCTTGCAATATTTCGCAGTGCATGTTGGCCACTTAAACCCAAGTCTCGCTAAAATTTCACTTGTATATGACACGCTCAAAGACTCAAGACCAAGTTCGATTTGTTCGTCTTTTTCATTTAAGTCATACGCCATGAAAGGACTCATAGCATCTATGAGCGCAGGATCTTTGAGAGCTTCTTGAAGTTTGGTTGCAAATTCGCCACCTTCGACATATTGAATATCAAAACCTTTGCTGTTCATGGCGTCAATCACATCGCCCATAAGAGGCCTGTGGTTGTTGCTCATCATGAAGCACACACATTCGCGCGGCGTAATTGAGAGTTTTACAAGCGCGGCCGCCACCTTGTCGATTGGGGAAAATTCCGTCGCTTGAACTGCCACCTCATAGGGTGCTGCTCCTAAAAGCTTGAAGCCTTTTAGCGTTTTCATGTAATTGTTAGTTGCGGCGTTTATTTGGAATGCGCCGTCGGCATCTCGGGGTGCTAAGTTTCCCGCGCGCAGAACTTTCGCGTTCAGGTTTCTTTGCAAAATGGCTTCATAGATTTGCCGTTCAGCTAAAAACTTTGACTTTACATATTGATTATCATCGTATGTTTGCCCAACGTAGAGCATGTGTTCATCATAAATAAACCCATCTCGTGGCACACCGTGAGATGGATGACCGAAAACGCTTTCAGTGGACACGTGCACAAGCCTGGATTTATTTGCAAGGCACCACTCGATAAGATTTTGCACTATATCCAAGTTGGCGCGTTCGATTTCGTTTCCTCTTGAAAAGTGCTTGACGCTGGCAGCGCAGTTGATGACTGTTATGTTGCGGGGCAACTGGCAGTTTTTGTTCTTTGATGCGTTGGCGTGTGCCTTGCCGCAGCTAATCTGAATGCGTGCAAGCGTTTTTGTGTCCGTAGCATCGCCTTCGATAACGAAAATTCGCTTTCCGAAAAGTTTCGCGAAATTGCTGCCGAAATAATGCTTCAACAGAGCTTTTAGGCGTTTTTTACCGCTTTGATCTTTTTTAGCTCTGACCAAGCAATAAATCTTGCCAAATTTTCCGTCTATGAGTTCCCGTAACACATGAATGCCTAGATAGCCCGTGGCACCGCAAAGCAAAACATCTTGGATGCTTTGTTGTGTGCCCGATCGAAAGGCTTCCACAGTGTTGCTGCGCAAAAGAGCGTTTATCTCTTTGTAATCATAGCCGTCTGGGCCAACCTCGCTTGTGCCTGAGCCGTAAAATGAAGCGGCTGTGCTGTTGGTTTCGGCGTCAGTGCCGGTAGCGCGTGCGTCGGCGCGGGCATTATCTTCGGCATCGCCGTGAGTGCCACCCCCAGCACTCCCGATCCCAGCACTGCCGCCGCGTGCACCACCCACAGCCACATCACCACCAGCACCACCACCCGCGAAAGCTGCCAAGTCTTTAGGCGTTGTATTCTCGAATACGTTTTGATAGACGATTTCATAACCCATCTGATTAGCCGCAACCACCACTCTCATGGCGCTTATGGAACTGCCACCTATCTCGAAGAAGTCATCTGCCGCGCCCACCTTTTCAACATCCAAAATTTCACCGAATATGGTGCAAAAATCCTCTTCAGCCTTGTTTGCGGGCGCCACATAGACTGCCTTTTTCACCTCAGGCTTCGGCAGTGCCTTTTTGTCAACCTTTTGATTTATCGTCAAAGGAATTTTGTCGAGCTGCATCGTGGCGAGCGGCACCATATAGGCTGGTTTTCGATCTTTTATGAACTGATTTAAATCATTTATATCCACCTGTCTGTCACTCACGACAAACGCCGCCAGATATTTTCCGCCTCCATCAAAGCTATACGCCTGAACAGTGGCGTCTGTGATGTTTGGATATTCGCGAATGACCGATTCCACTTCCTTCGTTTCCACGCGAAAACCGCGAATTTTTACTTGCCCATCTTTGCGTCCCACAAATTCAATATCGCCATCTTCGCGATATCGCACGATGTCACCCGTGCGATACATCCTGAAATTGTTGAACAGGCACGCGGTGTAAGCTTCCTGCGTTTTGTCTGGGCGATTGAGATATCCCCTTGTCACCTGAGGCCCGCTTACGCAAAGCTCACCAGCGGCTCCTGCGGGCAAGCGATGACCAGCCTTGTCAAGCACAAATCCCGCAATCGTCACCAGCGGCTTGCCTATAGGAATGTTTGGCTCCCAGAAACGAATGGGGAAAAGCGACACGCCGCAGCAGTTTTCGGTGGGGCCATAGCCGTTGATAATCGTGTAATTTAGCTTTTCAGGGTCGAGTGGCGGCAGCTTTTCGCCACCCATGACCAGATAACGCAGCGTTTTCATCTGCGGGTAATTTGCGACGAATTGCACGCCCACCTGTGTGGTGAGCAGCACTTGTGTTACGTGCGCTTCGTTGAAATACGCGGCAAGTTCGTTTAAGTTCATCCTTACATCTTCTGGAATCACGCAAAGCGTGGCACCATTCAAGAGCGCACAAAACGTGTCTGACATGCACACATCGAAGCCAAACGACGCAAACGAAGCCACTGTGGCATCGGTCGTGTAAAAACCCTCATGCGCAGACCCGAAAGCGAAAGCCACCATGTTGCCGTGTTCAATCTGGCAACCCTTAGGCGTGCCTGTGGTGCCAGAGGTGTAAAGCATAACCATGAGGTCGCGCGCTTCAGGGGCAGGGATCATCTGACAAGCGTCAGGGGCATCAGGGCGGGTTTCAAGTTTTTTAGCCTTGCGCTCAAGGTCTTTGAGATATAAAACTTCGCCTTTATATTCGCTGATGGCACGCGTTAAATCCTCATCGCCTATGAGCAAAGTGGCACCTGCGTCTTGCACCATAAAATTCAATCGATCTTTCGGGTAAGAGGGATCAAGCGGTTCATAGGCGCACCCGCTCTTAAGTATTGCCAAAGGCAACAAGAAAACATATTCGCTTCTTGAAATGATGACCGACACCACTTCTTCAGCCATGTTTTCTTTGCCTGTTATCTTGCGCATGAGCTCATAGATTACAGCTGCCAGCCTATCCGTTGCCTCGTCGAGCTCACGATATGTATAGCTTTTATCCTTATAGATTGCCGCTGTTTTGTCTGGATAGAGTGCTGAGATTTTTCTAAACTTGCTCACGACTGAATCTGTTGCATCAAAATCGAGCAGCATCTCTTGGTTGTAACTATCAAGCACGCACCAGTCGTCTTTGTTTGTAAGGCTCACCTCGCCCACTGTTTCTAGTTTTGTGAGACCTTTTGTAGCAAGCTCGAGCGCACGCCCAAAGCGACGCGCGAAAGCTTCGCTGAAAAGCGCTTTGTCGTAATTTATCTGGATTGTAGCCTCGTTTTCCGCGTCGCCAAAAATCTGAATCGACAGCGGAAGTTTTGCCTGGTCGAGTGCGAGATCTGCCAGCTCTATCTCGCCGCGCTGTGTTATGTAGTGAGCAGTCACACCCACCTGATAGGCATAAGATATTTGCGGCTTGAAATCGTATTTCGCAGCGATTGCGGCGAAAGGATGATTTTCGTGTCGAATCACGGACGTAAAGAGTTTTGCCGTGCGTTGTATAAATTCCGAGCACGCCTCATCGTTTTCAATCGTTGATGCCAGCGGCAACGTGTTTACGAACATGCCCACCGTGTTTGTTATTCCCACATTGCTCCGACCACTAGAAATAGTGGCTATTGACACCTGATCTTCGCAGGTGAAACGCGCGGTGGTCAAAAAAGTGGCAGTCAAATAAACAGAAGCTGGTGTGACGCCTTTTTTCTTGGCAAAGTCAACAACGCGGGCGATGTCTGTGGGCACACAAACCACGCCTTCTTTGTGCGGGAGGCCTTTTTCATAGACATCTGGAATCAACTGAGAAGCCTCTTCAACACCACCCATTAAATCATCAAAGAAATCCTCGTTTTCTTTGTTCAGCTTTTGTTTTCTGGCGAAGTCATACACCGAATCAATTTCTGGCTGAAGCTTTTGCCCGTCAAGCAAGTTGCATAGCTCAGATAGCATGATGTCAAACGATGCGCCGTCCGCCGCTAGGTGATGCACGTCCATCAAAAGATAGAGACCGTCAGCATTAGTGCGCACAATCTCGAAACGCGAGAGCGGACCTGTTTCTAAGTCGAAAGGTTGAGTGAAATTTTCTTTGTGGCTTTCAAAGTCTTTTTCGCTCATGTTGAACACAGGCAAGTCTGGTTCAAAATCTGGCGCGTCCGCATGAGTTGTCGCGTGGGCTGCCGCCTGGGCCGCCGCTTGAGATCCCGCTTGAGTTTCAGCCAGAAATCTAGCTTGAATATCCGCCTGCACGATGTTTCCAGAATCGTCTGTGGTAATACGGCTGCGAAGCGCTGGATGATTGTTGTATAGAGCTCTCACGGCTGCTTTTAGTTCATCTATGCTCACGACACTAGGAATTCGCAAGCAATATGCAAGGTTGTAAAAAGTGCTATCTGGCGAGTTTAAGCATTCAGAATAAACTCCCTGCTGAGAGAAATTCAGAGGAGCAGAATTTGCAACACTTGCCGCATCTTTCGTGGCACCATCGCCACCAGCAGCATCTTGCGCGGAACCTTCCGCATCCGCGTTTTCGCCCGATGCGCTCGACCCTGCCGCACCTTGCGCGGCACCTTCCGCGCTCCCATTTTCGCGCGCCCCATCTTTTGGTGGTGCGTCGTCACTTTCGGCACCGCCCGCATCCACGTCGCCGCCAGCCATCAAGCTCTCAAGAATTTCATTTTCGATCGTTTGAAGCGTTGCGCCATCAAGCAAGTCGAAGGCATTCATGGAAATATGATAATCGTTATAGAGCATGGCGGCTAACTTGATGCCATTTATCGACGTGAGACCTATGGTGCTCAGCTCATCGTCTATGTCAAAGTCATCTGTGCCGAACAAATCCGAAAGCATGCTTTTGAGCTTTGTTTCCAAGATGTTGAGGGGTGTGCCGTGAGGTGCACTAGGGGCTTGAGCGTCTGCAGCTTTCGTCTGCCCCGCGCCTTTTTGCGCTGTTGATGCATCTGCTGCATCTCCCATCGTTGCCCCCGCCGTTGTTGCACCTTCTGTGGCTGCCCCGCTCGACGCCTTTTTTTTCGCCTTAGATTTTGCGCCCAAATCAGGCTTTGGCAAGGCGTTTTTGTCTACCTTTTGGTTAACGTTGTGCGGGATTTTGTCGATCTGCATAGTCACATAGGGCACCATGTAAGATGGCTTCTGAGCGGCTATGAAAGCGTCCAGCTTTTCTATATCGATGGCGTCATTTCCGCAAATGTAAGCCGCGATAAACTTTCCGCCATTTTCATCATCGAACGCCTGAACTGTCGCATCCGTTATGCCCGCAAACTCGCGGATAACTGCCTCGACTTCCTTGAGCTCTATGCGATAGCCATGAATTTTCACCTGCATATCGCGCCTGCCCACAAATTCGATATCACCATTTTCTCGATATCGCACAATGTCTCCCGTGCGATAAGCCCGCGTGAAAAAATCACCTGGCTCGTAATCTGACTTGCAATCTCGTTCACAATCTTGCCCATAATTCTGCCCACAATTTTGCTTAAAATCCTGCTCGCAATCTTGCATAAAATCTTGCTCGCAATTCTGCGCACAATCTTCCGCGGAAAATGGGCTTTTGATAAACGCTTGCGCCGTTTTATCTGGTCGATTTAAGTATCCTCTGCCCACCTGCGGCCCCGCCACAATCAACTCACCTGGCGCACCCACGGGTAAGCACTTCATATATTGATCAACCACATATAGCTTGTTTGTCTCATATCCCTGCCCGATGGGGATGTTCTCTTCCCTGTCACACACTGCCTTCGCCGTCACCGTTATCGTGGTTTCCGTAGGACCATATAAATTGATGAGCGTGTAATCGGCTGGCGGGTCAAGCGTGGGCATCTTCTCGCCACCAGTCAGCAGATATTTCAGAGATGTCTTTTTGATGTTGGCCACGAATTGCAACGCCACGGCAGTGGTGATGAGCGTGCTTTTCACATCGTTTTTCATGAAATATTGATTGAGCGCGATTAAGTCAAGACGGATTTCTTCAGGAATTATGTGGACAGTTTTTCCACCTGTCAGCGCAGGATAGATGTCTGACATGTGAGCATCGAAGCCAAAGGAAGCATAGCAGGCAATGTTGTCACCCGCCTGCAAGTCGAAATAGTTGTTATACCAACAACACCATGTGGCAACGTTTCGCTGCTCTAAGATGACGCCTTTAGGGGTGCCTGTGGAGCCAGATGTGTAAAGGAGCACCATGGCATCTTCTGGCTTTGCATCTTTTGCAGTTGCAAGAGATGCACCGTTTTGGAAAATTTTGCTGAAGTCATCAGTTGAAAGTTTTTCTGTGTCCACACAAGTCAAAACGCCCGAATAGGCGGGCTCTTCGATGATGAGCAAAGCATTCGCATCTTGAACCATGAAATTCAGACGCTCTTTTGGATAAGCTGGGTCAAGCGGCTGATAAGCACACCCCGCCTTCATAACAGCCAGCGGTGCTATCACCATGTTTTCGTTTCTGGAAATGATAATCGAGACCACTGGCAGAAAAGTTTTATGCACAAAGCCCTCTGACGCGGAAGTTTCCAGCGGTGCTGCGCCTTTTTCTTTAGCTTTTTCATTAGTTTGAGCTGTTTGAGCTTCGGTTTTGTCTCTCAATTTTTTGTAAATTACAGCTGCCAGTTTGTCTGTCATCTCGTCGAGTTGCTCGAAAGTGTAACTTTTATCTTTAAACACCACGGCAGTCATATCGGGGTGCTTTTTCGCGCACTCGCGAAAAAGAGACACCACACTTTTTTTGCCTAAATCCTCGCAGAAAGCTTCTGTGTTGAAACTCTCAAGCACTTTCATTTGCGCCCGTGTTGCCGTCTCAACATCTTGAAGGCGTGTTTTAACCGTAAATTCGCTAAGTATATTTTCGTATGACGTGAGAAAATTGTCGACCAGACCCGCACTATAATGATTACTTGGATATGTGCAAGATATTTCATGACCGCCGCCTGTTTCTCGAACTTCCACGCAAAAGATTGGCTCAGTTGCACTATTTTCATGGGGGTCAATGGCAGATGGCTGCCTGTTCGCCTCTAGCTTCGCGTCCGCCTGGTGATTTTGAGCGCCTCTTCGATAAGCAAAAAACACGTCGCTTTTGACTCCGCAATCTTGCTCAGCGATGCTCGCGTTGCATGTCATGTTTTGACCCTGATTTTCGATTGCCAAAAGCGCATCTTCAACAGTTTCCATGCCCTTAAAATCTATGCCCACCAGATGTGATTTATCTCGCACTTCTAAAACGCCGCCTTGCGTAAGGTCAAATTCAACGCCGCCTTGCGCAAAGTCGAATTCAGGCGCATAAACATCGTTAAATAAAACTTTGCTATCCGCGCTGAACTTTGAAAGCGTAAAGGCGAACGCTGCCATAAAGAGTGTCTCTTCAGACGGCTGTGTTTTCTGCGCTGGCGCGTCAAGACACTGCGTTGGCGCATCAAACCGCCCCGTCAACCCCTGAAAAGCATCTTCATCAATCTCAATCCGTCTGACGCTTGTCAAAAAACCCGCGTCCCCATCTGATTTAGCGTCTGTCTTATCTGGAAGAGGCAGGGAATCGACCTCATCAAAATTAGACAGGTTGTTTAGCTTTTGCTTTTCTAAACTTTGCTTTTCTAAGCCAGAGTTGTTCGTCATGTCTCCCAGCGCCCCTTTCAAGTTATTCAAATTGTCTTAAGTTGTCATTTTTCTATCGTCATCACGTGATCCATATGAACCATATCGAAGAGGTTCTGGATTTCATCACTCACACCTCGCGCCTTTAACGTGCCTGCGTTTTTCGTCATTTCCTTTGCAATCATGAAAAGAATGCGAAAACCCGCAGACGAGATATAGTCGACCTTTTCAAAATCGAGAGTCATGGCACCAGGCTTTTCGGTGAGCACCTCTTCCATTTTTGATGCGAATTCATCTGCCGTGGTGGAATCCACCATGCCTGAAAGCACTACCTTTGTTTCTTTGTCTGTTTTATCTACTTCGATGTCTAACATTTTTTCTCCCTTTTTCTTTTTCTTTCCCGTCTAAGGCATCTTCGCGCCTCATGCATTCATTATTTTAACTTGCTTAAACCTAAAGCTATGAAACTGTTTTTTATATTTACCATTATTTAATAGCATTTTTGATGTTTAATCGCTCAATAGCGGCCTCGACAGATCTACGTTATAAACCTCCACCTCTTCTGGGCACGCGCCTTCTGCGCAAACGGTGGCTTGATATTTGTTGTCACAGGGGATATCGAAAAACGTTACCTTTCTGCCGTAAATCATCTGAGTTGAACAAGGAAGCGTTATGGAAAATTCGGCAGGGCTTCCCTTTAAGCCCTCGCCAGTCATCTTTAAATAGCTCTCCTTGGCTGTCCATAACTTGAAAAATTGGCATTTAAGTTCTTCTTCGCCAAATGTTGAAAGTAATCTTTGCTCATCTTTTGAAAAAACGTGCGCGCATACTTCTAGCGGAGGTGTCGTGACCTCTTCGACATCACAACCCAGCGGGTGTTTGCCTATCGCACACATCGCCATCGCACCCGAATGGGAGAGACTAAAATGCACACACTGTTGATTTTTTGCACTGGTGTTTTTTGCGCTGTTGCTTTTTGCATCGCAATCCCATAAATTTTTTGCGCTGCTGCTTTTTACGTTACAATTTTTTGCGCTGCTGTTTCCTGCAGCGCAACTCCCCAAACTTCCTGCAACACAATTTCTTAAATTCTCTGCTCCACAACTCCCCAAACTTTCCACATCACATCTCCCTAGACTTCCTGCGTCACAATTCCCCAGATAAGGCTTGCCCTCTGGTGTGTAAGCGATTTTTGGTGCTTTAATTCCCATCTCCCCTAAAGCCCGTTGCAAAAGAAGCCACACCGCAAGCGAGAGCATCTTGTCTTTCTGAAAACGAAAGCTGTCAATTTTTGCCTGCCGCTCTTCAGGCACACGCTGGTAAGCCTCATTGAAGCAATTCATATCGCGTAAGGGCGTGACATCTGCAATGTAGACTTTCATGATTTTGCTCTTTTGTTTAGGTCTTGCTTGGCTCTTCACGCCTCTTGACAATGAACTGAATGTTGCGTCCTTCGATATTCGCGTAATGCCAAACATCTGCCAACGATTCAACCATAAAGCAACCCAGCCCGCCCACACGGCTGAAAGGGTCATAACTTTCAATGTCCGTCACATTTTCCTTCGGGTTGAAAGGCACACCACTATCAGAAAATTGCAGAGAACAGATGCCGTCTTGCACTTGCTTGCGAACCGCGACTTCGCCATTTTCGCCATCATATGCATACGATGCGATGTTGATAAAGATCTCTTCTGCCATAAGGCTCAAATCCATCTTCAACTTCTCTGGAATGCGCACATCTTGCAAAATCCAACTATGCAAATCGGCCAAGTGCGCCTTTTGCGCTGGCAAAACGAGCTTTTCCGCCTTCGATGTATATGTGAGCATCGTGACATCGTCGTGCGGGTCTGCGCCTTCCGCGAAACTCTCGAGTGCACCGCGCACGCGCAAAATAGCATCTTCACCGTTGCTCGCTCGAAGTAAACCTTCCAACCTACCATAACCAAAAAACTCCTGCTTGGCGTTCATAGCTTCGTTGACACCATCTGTATAGAGAAACAGCGTGGAGCCTAAAGGCAAAAATGCATTGGAAGTTTCATATGTTTCATCAGGCATAACGCCCAGCGGCATGCCACCTGAGCCCGTAAGTTTTTCTAACTTGCCATCAATCAAAAGATATGGAGCGTTGTGACCCGCATTGCTATAACTTAGCGTCTGACTTTGCGCATCAACGTATGCCAAAAAAGCAGTGACAAACATCATATTTGGATTGGTTTGCTCGAGCTCTTTATTCACCGTTTCTAGAACCTTGTGTGGGGGCAGCGATTGTTTCACGAAAGCGCGAATGAGTGTGATCGCGCTGGTCATGAAAAGAGCACCGCTAAGACCTTTGCCAGAAACATCGGCGATGAGCAAAACGCTCTTTCCCTGATGCTCGAAGTAGTCGAAGAAATCGCCGCCCACATCTTTAGCTGGGATCATACAACCGTTGATTTCGCTCAGATCACTCTCAAGGTGAGGCGCAGGCAAAAAGCCCTGCTGTATTTCCGATGCCGCCGCCAGTTCATATTTTTGGCGGTTCTGAATCTCTGTATACTTTTCGATCTGCGCGATGTTGTCGCGAATGTTTTCCGCCATTTCGTTAAACGAGGTGGCGATCATGCCTATCTCGTTGTTGCTCTCAATTGGGATTGGCTCCACGTCATAATTGCCATTTTTTCCAAAAGCGTTCATCGCAAGACTGGTTTTTTGTGTGGGCTCGATGATGGTCTTTTTCATGACCAGATACATAAGGATGGGGCCAAGCACGCCTATGAGCAGGCAAACAAGCAATTTGTGAGGCAGCGTGTCAAGCAAAAGGTTCGTCATGATAGACGTGCTCACGTCTGCGCCCACAACGGCAATCACGCCGTCATCTTCGTTTACAAGCGGAATGTAAGTAGTTATCACATTTCCAAAATCATTGTCTATCTCGATGTCTTCTCTGGGGCTTTCACCTTCCATCACGCGACACATGGCATCAGAAATAGTGGTTCTGTGTTGCACAGGCGATGCCATGATTTCATCAACCACATCTTGCACATCGTCTATGCCCACCAGATAGTGATAGGTCAAAGTGTTGTTTCGAGTGTTTGGAACTACGATATATAAAAACAGAAGCGATTCCTCGTCGAGCACATTTTGCAAAGATTTCTGCACAATTTGACGCTCGTCTTCATCGTTGAACAGCGTGTTTTGGTCTAACTCATCATACATGAGAGCAACCGTCTGTGCTGCGTGATATGCCTTTAGCTGAGAGTGCTCATATGCATCGTCTTGCGCTGTGATCACGGCAAAAAACACCATAGTGCCTGTGAGAGTAAGCGAAATGAGCAAGGTGAAAAATAAGACTGATTTAGCGATAGAGTGCTTCATGGATAAATCCTTTGCGCTAAAGGTCAAGTTCTGAGGGCTTTTTGCTAATCTATATTTTACATCGAAACGATTTGCATTCTGGTTAACTCACAAAAAATTATCGTTGACTTAGTTGGTCTTGAGATATTAAAATGGACACACCAGCAAAGCCCGTCTTATGTTAACGGCTTACGGGCGGTGCAGGTACAAG
>CAVEFW010000170.1:0-3085 GCA_963615035.1 Phocaeicola dorei | reverse complement strand
GAAGAACCGGAACAAACAGACGAACTTAAACAAGAAAAACCCGAAAAGAAGAAGTCTTTCTGGAAGCGACTTTTCTCATAAATATTTTTTTACCGTTATTTCGCTACAATTTAGAACTATCGCGTAAAATAGCGCAGTTAATTATTAAAACAATTTAGAAATTTGACAAACACCATTTAATAAGAACGTATTTTTTGAATAAAAACAGGGAGCAAATATATGCTAGATAGCCTATCAGACAGATTACAAGACATATTTGGAGACTTAAAAACTAAAGGAAGATTAACTGAAGACGACATAAACGCTGCGATGCGTGAAATACGTCTGGCGCTTTTGGAAGCCGACGTCAACTATAGAGTTGTGAAAAAATTTGTGGCTCGCACGCGTGAGCGCTGCTTGTCATCTGATGTCTTAGAATCACTAACGCCAGTTCAAAACGTGATAAAAATTGTTACCGATGAATTGGCAGCACTTCTTGGTTCTGAAACATCGACCATACAATTTTCAAGCCGCATTCCAAACGTGATAATGCTGGTTGGTTTGCAAGGTTCTGGCAAAACTACAGCGTGTGCAAAATTGGCGTATTTGCTAAAGCACCAAAACCACACACCACTTTTAGTTGCTTGCGACGTCTATCGCCCAGCAGCAGCAGACCAGCTGGAAACACTCGGCTCAGAAATCAACGTAAAAGTATATCGAGCAGACCCATCTGCTTACAACAACAACGCAAACAAGGGGTTAGGCGAAGACGCTGCACAATCAAACAGCACTTCTGAAAACGACGAGGATTCACCTAACGACAACCTAGTTAGCGAAAACGAAAACACCGCAACAACGAAAACCCTAGACCCTGTTGAGATTGCTAAACGAAGTGTGCAATATGCGATAGACAACCTATGCGATGTGGTGATTATAGACACCGCAGGCAGATTGCACGTAGACGAAAAAATGATGCAGGAAGCTGCTGCGATAAAGGCTGCCACTACTCCAGAAGAGACGCTCATGGTAGTGGATGCAATGACTGGCCAAGATGTTGTAAATGTTGTCAGCGCGTTTGCAGAGCAAGTGGATTTCGATGGCGTGATAATGTCGAAGATGGATGGCGACGCTCGTGGTGGTGGCGCACTTTCCATTCGAGAGGTTACAGGAAAACCCATCAAGTTTATTTCTGCTGGTGAGCATGTAAATTCGCTGGAAGTGTTTCACCCAGACAGAATGGCAAAAAGAATTTTAGGCATGGGAGACGTTTTGTCTCTCATTGAAAACGCTGTTGCCACAGAAGAAGAGGAAATGGAGGCTGAAAAGGCCGAGCGATTGATGAAGGCGCGCCTGACGTTGGATGATTTCATAGACATGAATGCTCGCGTGAAAAAGCTCGGCGGCATCCAAAAACTTGTTAGTGCGCTTCCTGGTGGAAACAAAGCATTCGGTGCAGGTCAAATTGATGAACACGTGTTCGACAGAATGGTTGTCATCATTAACTCCATGACAAAAGAAGAGCGCATAAAGCCTGAAGTGCTGAATGCCAGCAGGCGTTTGCGCATTGCGCGTGGTGCTGGCGTGAGCGTTACAGATGTGAATTTGCTCATCAAAAAATTCAATGAAACAAAAAAGATGTTGAAGAAGTTTTTGCCTGACAACGATTTTTCTGCTGTTAAAGCTAAACGCGGCAAAAAGGGCAAGCGTAAAAGACGCAATAGCGGCTTTAGGTTGCCAGATATGCAAACAATCGACATCAAAGACTTTGAAAAGTTGGCAGAAAAGATCGAAGAAGAAGCCAAATAACATGTGTGGCATTTGTGGATTTTTAGGTTCGAATGTGGGTTTTATTGAGGGCGACCAAACAGAAAAAACAACTTTAAAAAGCGATAACAAGGATAACAATTTTACATCAGATCTGCATATATTAAAGAGCATGTGCGATGTCATGGCACATAGAGGCCCAGATGGGGAAGGTCAATATATAGACAAACATATAGCTCTAGGCCATAGACGATTGTCGCTAATTGACTTGGAAGGCGGCTCTCAGCCGCTTGTGCGTGAAAGCGGCAATCTAGATTCCAGCGTTTACGCCGCAAACACCGAAACATATTCGCGCGGGGAATATGTGATTGTGTTTAATGGTGAGATATACAACTACGCAGATTTGCGCGTGGAATTGGAAGGCGAGGGGTGGCACTTTCAAACAAAATCTGACACCGAAGTTTTGCTTGTTTCCTATATTGCTTGGGGCACAGATGCTCTAAACAAACTTCGAGGCATGTTTGCCTTTGCAATTTGGAATGCAAAAGACGATGAATTATTTTTAGCGCGTGATTTTTTCGGGATAAAGCCGCTATATTACACGTTGCTAGAAAACTCGGCTTCTCGCAGGGGGCGTGAGGATGCGTCAGCTGGTTGCAATGCCGCATCTTATCCAAGTTTTATATTCGCTTCCGAGATTAAAAGCATCCTAGAACACCCTGCATACAAACGTGAACTTAACCCTGAGGCACTAGAGCAATATCTTTGTTTTCAGTTTTCGGCACTCGATGAAACGTTCTTTAAAGGCATATTCAAGTTGCCTCCAGCAACGTATGCAAAAGTGAGCGTTGATGGCAAAATAGAGATGCATAGATATTGGAAACCAGATTACACGCGCAACACTCAGCGCACATTTGACGATGCGGTTTTAGATATAGCAAGTGCCATGCAAAATTCTGTTGAATATCACAATGTGGCAGATGTTGAGGTTGGAAGTTTTTTGTCTAGCGGCATCGATTCAAGTTACATGGCGGCGTGTTTGGCAAAAGTTAACCCCGACATACAAACGTTCACCGTCGGTTTTTCTGAATATGCAGGCGAGCGCGATGAAATTTCTTGGGCTCAAGAACTGGCAGAAAAGTTGAATATCGAAAACACAAACCATCACATCACTGAAGAGGAATATTGGCAAAGTTTGCCGCGTGTGCAATGGCATATGGATGAACCCTCGGCAGACCCGAGTGCTGTGGCGCTATATTTTGTAGATAAGTTGGCATCTGAGCACGTAAAAGCTGTGTTGTCTGGTGAAGGCGCAGACGAATTTTTCGCAGGCTATAAAATT